>CBHEUU010000294.1:0-6407 GCA_965990355.1 uncultured Chitinophagaceae bacterium | reverse complement strand
TGGCATCCACATCCCACAACGAGACGTTGGTCAGCTGCGGAGAGCAAACAATCATCTTAAGATTGACGGTATTGTTAGCTAAATACAGCGGCAGCCCCTCGTTATCCACGATGTTAATATCTGTTCCCCGCTGTCCGGCACCATGTAAATACACAATGCCAGCTTTATCCCAGGACGGAATTGAATCAACGTCTTGCGGGATATATATCCACGCCCTTTGCGAAGGAGCTTCGCTCCATCCGTAGGTTTCATTGCGTATAACTTCTGCTTGCGCAGACAATTTCAGATTTGAAAGTAGCAGCCAGGCAATTGCTATAATTATTACCCTGGCGCGAAGGCATAGATATATGCCTTTGAGAGGAAAATTGAATTTTCTCATAAGAATAAGGTTAAGGTATTAAAAGAAATGGAAGCTGTACAGGATTGATGCCCGCACTTGTCAATACTAATTTAATGATTAATGCTGTGGAACAATCATCCGCCAGATTAAAGCAGGATTAAATTTTGAGGATACAAGCAACGGATCAGTAAAAACCCTTAAAAAATTTGGCTATTAAAAACTTAAGGTTCAAAAAATATTTTTATTCAAACGACCAACGCTCTCTTCCCGTTTCCTTAAAACGGGTCAGTTCACCGGTATTTCGCGAAGGTGGTTCTACTCCCAGCAAATGCCGCACAAAAAAGTCACGCTTGCGTATGCGTCCATACGGACCTCCATCGCTATGGCCCATGCCGGGAATGGCTAAGAACTCGAAGTTTTTTTGCGCTTTGATCAAAGCATCTGCTACGCGGTAAGTTGATTCAGGAGGAACGTTGGTATCAGCTTCTCCTACGATGAGCAACAGATCGCCCTGAAGTTTGGCTGCATTGGTAACATTGGATTGTTCATCATAATGTTTGCCTACAGGGTACCCCATCCATTGTTCATTCCACCATTGTTTATCCACGCGGTTATCATGACAACCGCATGCAGACACACCTGCTTTATAAAACTCCGGATGAAAAAGTAAAGCACCGAGTGTACTCTGGCCTCCGGCGGATGTGCCATATAATCCCACCCGTTCCGCATCTACATAAGAATATTTCTGTGCCAGTGCTTTTATCCAAAGTATCCTGTCGGGGAAGCCCGCATCTGCAATGTTCTGCCAGCACACATCATGAAATGCTTTCGACCGGTTGGCCGTGCCCATTCCATCAATCATTACCACGATAAAGCCGAGTTCGGCAAGACTTTGCATCTCGCTATACGGTGTGAAGTTTTTAGGAACGAAAGAATCATGCGGGCCGGCATAAATATTTTCCAGCACCGGATATTTTTTTGTTGGGTCCAGATCGGAAGGCCTGCTGATGATTCCCCAGATATCGGTTTTACCATCCCTACCTTTGGCAACAAATACTTCAGGCGGATTAACACCAGTGCGTTTTAATAAAGTAATATCGGCCTCTTCTATCAACATCAACTGCTTGCCATCGGTTGTCCGTCCAAGTATTGTTTTCGGTGCAATATTGACTTCCGAATAGGTATCTGTAAAAAATGTTTTATCGCGGCTGAAGACAAGGGTATGATTACCTTTTGCAGGTGTAAGGGATACGAGACGCTTGCCATCAAAACCGATCCTGTAATAATGGATATTATAAGGATCTTCCCCTGCATTCATTCCG
The DNA here is from genome assembly GCA_965990355.1 of uncultured Chitinophagaceae bacterium. Classification (GTDB taxonomy): domain Bacteria; phylum Bacteroidota; class Bacteroidia; order Chitinophagales; family Chitinophagaceae; genus Terrimonas_A. The sequence goes on along the minus strand of CBHEUU010000294.1, from coordinate 4,745 downwards.
CTTGCTGAAAACCATACCTCTTTTTTTACATCATCGATGCTGTCTATTCCACGAACTACCCATTCCCCTTTGGTGATCTGCTGCTCCTTTCCGGATGCAACATCCACAAGGTAAAGATGCCGCCATCCGTCTTTTTCCGAAGTCCTGACCAATTGAGTATTTCCAGGAAGGAATTTCACATAATTCCTGTTATTGTAAATAAAGGTGCTGGTCTTTTCATCCACTACATCCCGGGTGGTATTGGTAAGTACATCCACTTCTATTATGCGGAAGCGCTGATGACCACGATCTGCTTTTTCATAAGTAAAATACCTTCCGTCACTATTACGCCAGCGCTGCTGAGGTGGTGACAGGAAATCCAGTGGTTCAGTATTTATCTTAATTGCATTTTTAGTTTCCAGGTTGAAGATGAATGGGGTAAACACAGACCAGGGATCGCCGGGTTGTTTATAAGGTTGTGAACGGAGTTGTCCCCGGGTGGTGTTGGCTTCGGAACTAAGAATGTAATAAACAGGATCATCTTTTACAATTGCCATATAATAACCCGCGAGGTACTTGCTATCAGGGCTCCAGCGAAGGGCTCCATAAGATTTATCTGCAGTCCCATCCGTTGTGAATTGAATGGGTTCACCACCTGCCACAGGTTTTACAAAAAGATTTCCTTTTTCCATGTAAGCTTCCCATTTTTTATCAGGCGATACAGCACCATCAGGAAAAGGATTGTTCCGCTGAAAACCTCTGCCTGGTCCATCAGTTTCCTTTTGAACCAAGCCTGTGCTGGTACAGGCATAGGAGGAAAGATCACACTCAATTTGCTGTCCTTTTACATTGAAGCGAAGCAGGTTTTTATTGGGCAATTCCACATTCGTTATGGACGGCCGTAAAGAATCGACGGATATTCCAATTGCCTTCAATCCTTCAGCGAGTTGTCTGCGATTGAACAATGGCTGTTTTTTCAATCCCTGTACATCCACATAAACATATTCCTGCACACTATCTTTTAACAGGTTGCGGTACCAGAATGATTTACCATCAGGTTGCCAGTTAGCGGTGACGGTTGTTTTAAACACTACATTCTTCGTGGCGCTGTCAATAGCAGCCGCACGGAGATAACGTCGTAACATTTCTTCATGCGTGGGTTGAAAGCGCTTTGTCTGTTGGGCGGAGATAAACTGTGTACAGGCGATTGTCGCCAGCAGCAATAGTGCAGATCTTCTAATCATGCCGAAACAATTGAATAAATTCAAAAATTAATTGTACGGCCGAAGATATTAGTTTAATCTGTTTAGTAATAGGCCAACAGCATCCTGGTTAAAATATGAGAAGAACTGGACAAAAACAGGTTTGAAATCAATGTTTTTTATCAGAACAAGCCCGGGTAATCAGTTATTACACCATCTACACCAAGAGCAATTAAAGAATCAATTTCTTGTTTGGTATTAACCGTCCAGGGAACAATCTTCATCCCCTTGTCATGGCAGAATTGCACCGCATCTTTATTTACCGTCTTGTAATAAGGGCTGTAAAATGCGGGCGTAAATCCCAGGGTCTGCAGGTTCGCTTCTATCGTTTTTGCATTAGCGGTCAGGTATGATAACAGAATGTCCGGAGATTGCTGGTGAATAAGCTGCAGCGGGCGAACATCAAAACACTGGATATTCATCCTGCCAAGTATGTCTTTGCTTTTGCAAACAGCTAAAACCAGCTCCACGAATTCCTGCGGTGCGGGGTGTTCTACATTATCTCCTTTCGGTTGTGATTTTATTTCGATATTGAAGAAAGGCATTGGCAGTTTCTTTTCCCTCGCATAGCGGTTAACAGAATCGATCAATTCAGCAAGCAACGGTTTGTATGTTTTCAAATGTTGCTGCTGGCTGAATTGAGGATGCGCTTTTGAGCCTGCATCATATTTCTTTATTTCTGCATAATCCATTCCATATAACAGAAGATTTTTTGCTTCTGTTGCCGCAATGGTGTCGCCGGATGGCTTCAGCATAAAATCCGGCGACATATATACGTCGTGTGAAAGCACTACCTGTTTATCACGCGAAATCACTACATCCATTTCAAGAACATCCACGCCCATGTCCATCGCCTTTTTCATGGCGGCGATGGTATTTTCAGGCATGTTACCCCTGCATCCACGATGCCCCTGTTTAAGGATGCTTTGCTGGGCCGATGCTGCATGAGTCAATAATATAACTGTCAGCAATGAGAACAGTATCTTCATCTGTTGTTGCTTTTACTTTCCTTAAAAACTATACCGAACACCTATCTGTACCTGGAAGGGATCTCCTGATGGAGTAGGTACACCTGCTGAATTCACCCGGTAATTGAACCTTGGCACTGAAGCATCAAAAGCAGGAACAGCAGGCGTTGCAGTCGGGATACCAGTGGCATACAAAGCCTGGGAGCCTAATGCCCTGTTTACGCCCCATGTTTTCTTAAATGTATTGGCTACGTTGAACAGGTCGCCAGATATCTCCAATGCATGTGATTTGTACAGTCTGATTTTTTTGCTGATCCGCAGATCAAGAATTCCATAAAATCCATTAACACCGCCATTCCTTTCTGCGATCTTTCCTGAATACTTAGAGATATAATCTTTGATACTTTGACTGGCAGATGGATTGTTCATGATCGCATTCAATCCATCAATTACATTTTGAGGTACTCCACTACCCTTGGTATCGAAAATAAAAGCCAGGTCATTGCTGCCAGCCACAAAATCTGCATTGCTGTTAGCCCCTGACAACAAACTGTAGCGGGTGCCGCCTATACCTGAGAAACGGAAGCCAACGCTGATGCCCCAAAATGTAGGTGCTGTGCCATACACTACCACTTTATGACGGAACTGGTTGTCTGAATAAGTCATATTGCTGAGATTCCGCGGATCATCTCTTACAGGCAAAGAAAGTGTGGCAGAGTTAGCTACGTTACCATTGAATGAAGTATTGTCTTTTGTATCATTATACGTATAGCTCACCGAGATATCTCCATCCCTGAAATACTGCCACGATGCATCGAGTACTACAGCATACTGATTCACTTTTCCAAGACTGGTCAATTCAAGCACACGGCCCAGCTTGTTGCTGATCCGTCCTTGCAGCCAGTCACCTGAACCATTGATGGGCATGCTGGCTAATGGCACATATACACCACGGTTACCTTCATTAGGAAGAGTGAAGAATGGGTCCTTTGCCATATTGCGGTCAACATAAAAATAGTTGTGACGGCCAAGTGTTGCATAGCCGGTAATACTTACTTTCAGCTTGGAAGTGAAGTAGTGGCTGTAGGAAAGATTCGCCTTATACACCACAGGTACCTGTGCATCCGGACCGTTTGTATTGATCGTTGGCAACTGGAAAGCAGGCAGTGTTGGAGCTGCCACAGTACCATTCCTGTATCCTATAAAATCTGCCACTGGTACATTTGGTGCTCTCACATCAACTGTAGCAGAATGCTTGCCATCGAATACAAGGTTATTGATCAGGACATAGTTGTTGATATCTGATGCAAATATGCCAGCACCGAAGCGCACAATATCAGTACGGCGCTCCTGTATATCCCAGGTAAACTGAACGCGGGGTTGCAACACTGCTGATTTAAGCTTGTGGTCTGTACGGATGCCGAGCTCATCCAACACCAATTGGTTCAGTGGTGATTTGGGATAATGCGCATAGTCGAACCGCAATCCTGCAATCATATCCAGTCCCACGCCAAGCTTTGTTTGCATCTGACCGTATACGCCAAGGTTAAGGATATTACCTTTCACACTGGGATCAGGCACAACGGGCACTTCACGCATATAACGGTACGGTTTGTTGTCAATAAAATCATTAAGGTTATTATAATAAAAACGTCCGTTCACCTCACTGCCATAGCGGGAATGAGAACGGGTATACATCGCATCAATACCAAAAGTGTATTTGATCTTGTCAGTATTCCAATAAACATTATCTACCAATTGAAACACATTGTTGGTAAAATTCTCCTGTGCAAAACGGTGGCCTCCGATCTGTATCGTGGTGGTCCTCGTTCTTCCATCTATTGTTGATGAAACGTTTTCTACAGTTGCCCTTGGAATATTGCCGGGAGGAAGATCATCACCGGGCTCACTGCTTTGATAAGTATAAAGATGCTGCACTTTCAGTTCATTAGTCAGCCGGGGGCTCACTGAAGTACGCAGCGTAAGAAGCAGGCTGTTATCACGGTTAAAGTCATTACCTGTGCTTTCATAAAGGTTGATAGGGCTATTGTCAACCAGTCCGAGTTTATTGCGGTCGCTCGTAAAATTATTTCTCATTGTCAGGAGGTTTCTCCGGTTGATCTGCCAGTCGAGACGCAGGAATGCTGCATCAGAACCCCTGCTCTTATCAAAAGACCCATATTGTGGTTTATCAGAAACTCCGTATTTCTGCCGGGCAATGCTGACAAAATTATCCAGCGTAGCACGGGTGACACCAAAAGTAGTTTCATCTGCCGGAGAACGTACATCGGCGATCACCAATGAACGCATGTCCTGCTGATGATCCCATACTATAAAGTAGTGGAGTTTTTCTTTGATGATCGGTCCGCCTAAAGAGAACCCATATTGATAAGTGGAATAATCGTTATTGCGTTTATTACCCCTGATATCGTAGCTGCTGGCAAGCCAGTTAGCCCTTCCGTAACCAAACACGCTACCAGTGAGTGTGTTAGTTCCTGCCTTGGTAACTGCGCTGACGGTACCACCGCCGCTACGG
>CBHEUU010000293.1:0-6422 GCA_965990355.1 uncultured Chitinophagaceae bacterium | reverse complement strand
ATGGATTTATTAAGGTTTATTACTGCAGGAAGTGTGGATGATGGGAAGAGTACGCTCATCGGCCGTCTGTTGTACGACAGTAAGAACATATTGGTGGATCAATTGGAAGCATTGGAAAAGCAAACACGGAATAAGGAAGCCGGCGTAATTGACCTGGCTTTGCTGACAGATGGTTTGCGTGCTGAACGTGAGCAGGGGATTACGATTGATGTAGCCTACCGTTATTTTTCAACACCCAAAAGAAAATTTATTATAGCCGATGCTCCGGGCCATGTGCAGTATACCCGTAATATGATCACAGGAGCTTCCAATGCCAATCTCATTATTATCCTGGTAGATGCACGGCAAGGAGTGGTAGAGCAAACCCGCCGCCACTCCATTATCGCATCGCTCCTCAAAATACCGCATGTAGTGGTAGCGGTAAATAAAATGGACCTGGTGGAATACTCGCAGGATGTATACAACAACATCCTGATCGATTATGCAGAAGTAGCGAAGCAACTCGGATTGAAAGATGTGACGTATATCCCCATCAGTGCATTGAATGGAGATAATATCGTTGACAAATCATCCACTTTCAGCTGGTATGAAGGAAAGCCTTTGTTGGAGTTGCTGGAAGAAGTAGAGACCGATCATGATATCAATCTTGTAGATGCCCGTTTCCAGGTGCAACTGGTGATCCGTCCGCAAACAAGCGATCTGCACGATTACCGCGGCTATGCAGGAAAAGTGATCAGTGGTGTGTACAGGAAAGGAGATAAGGTCACCGTTCTGCCTGCAAATATTGAAACAACTATCAGCAAACTGGAAACAGGTGGTGAAGAAACGGAAGAAGTGTTTGCACCGCAAAGTGTGACCATCCACCTGGCAGATGATATTGATATCAGCCGTGGTGATTCGATTGTGAAAACAGATAACCAGCCGCAGGTTTCCAATGAACTGGAAGTATTGTTGTGCTGGTTGGATGAAAAGCCGTTGCAGCCCGGCAATAAGTATTACCTGCAACACGGTAGCCGGTTGCTGAGAGCTGTAGTAAAGAAAGTGGAATATAAGCTGGATGTAAACACCTTGCAGCAATTGCCCGTAGAAGCCGGTGTAAAGCTGAATGAAGTGGTGAAAGCAACGATTAAAACAGCTTCGCCGCTGGTATACGACAGCTATGCAAAGATCAGTGCCAATGGTAGTGCCATACTGGTGGATGAAACAAGCAATAATACAGTAGCAGCCGTATTGTTGCAGTAAATTTTTTTACTAACTAAATCTACTAAATCAGTAGACTATGAATCTACAACGAATAAATGGGAAAGTGATCCTGGCAGGTGCAGGCCCGGGCGATCCGGAGCTTATTTCTGTGAAAGCGGTCCGTTGGTTGCAAAAGGCGGATATCGTGTTGACCGACCGGCTGGTGAGCCATGAAATACTGAATGAGTATGTGGGGCCGCAGGCGGAGATCATCTGCGTAGGCAAACAGGGACGTTATGGTGTTTCAACTCCCCAGAAAAAGATCAATCAACTGATGATCGAACATAGCAAGGCGGGAAAAACTGTTGTACGCCTGAAAGGTGGTGATGTTTCCGTATTTGCGAATACGCTGGATGAGTTGCAGGTTTTAGTAGAGAATGGAATTCCTTACGAGATCATTCCGGGTATTTCGGCTGCTTTTGGTGCAGCGTCTTATGCGGGTATTCCGCTTACTGCGCGCAATTATGCCAATGCAGTCCGCTTTCTCACTTATTATAAAACTGATTTGCTGACGGAAGAATACTGGAATGAGCTGGCAGCAACTGATGATACACTGGTTTTCTATATGTCGTCCGGAACACTGGATGAGATTGTTGAAAACCTGAAGAACAGCGGCATCCGTTCAGACAAATTCCTGGCCGTAGTGGAGCAGGCTACTACACGTTTGCAAAACGTGCATGTATCCAATATTTACCAGCACAAACACGCATTTGAAGGAAAAGAATTTGCTTCACCTTCTTTGCTTATCATCGGTAAAGTGGTGGCATTGCATGAGCAGTTTGCATGGATCCGCAACAGCAATAGCCAGGAACAATATTTTGAACCGGTGGAATCGCTGAGAAAGCAAGCAGTATAAATCAAAACCATTGTATGCTTCCTGAATCCAAATTGAAAACATTTTTAGAGCTTGTTCAGTCCTCTACAAAGGAGGAACTGATATGGATCAATGGTTACCTGTCTGGTCTTGTAACTAATGGCAGCACCGTAGCACCTGTGGCTGCACCTCCGGCAGGAGCAGCAGCTGCAACAACTACTAAAAGGATCAGTCTTGTTTTTGGAACAGAAACAGGCAACGCAAAAAAGCTGGCCACACAACTGGCAGCTGTGGCAAAGAAAAGAGGCGTAAATGCAAAGCTGACCGGACTGGACCAATATCGCTTTGCTGATCTGGTAAAAGAGGAATATTTATTTGTAGTGATCAGCACCCAGGGCGAGGGAGAGCCCCCTATCCCGGCGAAGAAATTTTATGAATATATTCATGCGAACCAATTGCAATTGCCCAATCTGAAATACAGTGTGCTTGCATTGGGTGATACTTCTTATCCGATGTATTGCAAAACGGGTGAGGATGTGGACCTGCAATTGAACAACTTTGGTGCAAAGCGCGTAGTGCCATTGCAGAAATGTGATGTGGATTATGAAGAGGATGCTTTGGAATGGTTTGAGAAAGTGCTGACGACACTGGAAAAACAAACAGCACCGGCAGCAGCTCCTGCTGTTACTGCACCAGCTACAAAAAAGAAAGCCGAAAAGAAATTTTATAACGGAACCATTCAGTCAAATATCAATCTGAATGACCGTGGCTCCAATAAGCAAACTTATCATATTGAAATTGCGACTGATGAAGAGATAGAGTACGAACCAGGTGATACGATCGGTATTGTTCCGCGCAACAGACCGGAAGTGGTTGACCGGATCATTTCCCTTACAGGCATTGATCCTGAACTGGAGATTGAAACAGCCAAAGCAAAAGCACCTGTGAGGGAATTGCTGGCCAGCAATCTGAACATTTGTTATTTGCTTACCAGCACTATAAAAAAGTATGCATCGATCATAGCACAGGAAATTCCGGATACAAGAATGGACCTGGTTGATCTCCTGCGCATTTATCCGGTGAAAGATGCAGATCAGTTCAAAGAAGTGTTGCAGATATTGATACCGATAGCGCCGCGTTTATATTCTGTTGCTTCATCTCCTGAAGGGCATGGAAGAAATGAAGTACATATTACTGTTGCGCGAGACCGTTTCCTGGCGCAGGATGAGCAACGTTATGGGCTTTGCAGCGAGTTTCTCGGTGATCAACCGGTTGGTTCATCACTTACATTTTATGTGCATAAGGATAAGAATTTCAAACTCCCCGGCGCGGAAAAAGATATTATCATGATCGGGCCAGGCACAGGTGTAGCGCCATTCCGTGCATTCCTGGCCGAGCGCGATGCAACCGGGGCAACGGGAAGGAACTGGTTCTTTTTTGGCGAACAGCATTTTGTGACAGATTTTCTGTACCAGGTGGAAATGCAGAATTATGTGCAAACGGGAGTGCTCACAAAACTGGACCTTGCATTTTCAAGAGACCAGGCTGAAAAGATCTATGTGCAGCATCGAATGCAGCAGCAGGCAGCTGAGTTGTATAAATGGATAGAAGGTGGTGCATCTGTTTACATAAGCGGAACAAAAGATCCCATGAGTAAAGATGTAGAAACAGCATTATTGAAGATAATCGGAGAAGAAGGAAAATTAAGTGCCGATGCAGCTGCGAAATACCTGGAGCAATTGAAAAAAGAAGGCAGATACAGTAAAGATGTTTATTAAGTACAAACAAAGAAAATGAGCGAAGCAAGAAACTTATCACCTGTAGAAAGAATAAAAACGGCCAGTGATGGACTGCGTGGTACGCTGAAGCAAAGCCTGCAGGACGATATCACCGGTGCTTTGCGGGAAGATGACCAGTCGCTCATTAAATTCCATGGCCTTTATCAGCAGGATGACCGCGACCGTCGTGAAGAACGTAGTGCCAAAAAACTGGAATGGTTATATTCTTATATGATCCGTCTGCGATTGCCAGGTGGTTTTTTAACTCCTGAGCAATGGATAGGATTGCATCATGTTGCAGGCGATCATTCAACCGGAACTATTAAGATCACCACACGGCAGACCGTGCAATTGCATGGCATTCTCAAATCTGCCATTAAGCCAACGATCAAGGCATTCAATACAATGGCACTTGATTCCATCGCTGCCTGCGGGGATGTGAACAGGAATGTAATGTGCAGCGCTCATCCGGGTCAATCAGCTTTACACGAAGAGATATTTAAATATGCGGATAAGATAAGCCTGCTGGCTTTGCCAAAAACAAGGGCCTATTATGAAGTGTGGCTGGATGAAGAACAACTGGCAGATAAAAAAGAAGAAGATCCTTTGTACCAGGACCGATACCTGCCAAGAAAATTCAAGATCGCTATTGCGATTCCGCCTAACAATGATGTAGATGTATTTACCAATGATATCGGTCTTATAGCAGTAATAGAAGACAACAAACTGAAAGGTTTCAATATTGCCGCAGGTGGAGGATTGAGCGCTACGCATGGCAATGCACAAACCTATCCCCGGCTGGGCAGTTTATTAGGATTTGTAGACACAGAAGAGAAATTACTGAAAGCTGTGTATGAGATCATGACCATCCAACGTGACCATGGTAACCGAGCTGACAGAAAGCTCGCCCGTTTGAAATATACCATTGATAAATTGGGTGTGCCGGCATTTATTGAAGAGCTTGAAAAAAGAGCAGGCTTTAAACTGGAGCCGGCAAGGCCGTATACATTCACAGAAAGAAAAGACCATTATGGCTGGGAGCAGAATCACCTGGGCAAATGGTACTACACCGTTTTCGTGGAAAATGGAAGGGTGCTGGATGATGAAAAACTTCCGCTTAAAACTGCTTTACTGGAAATTGCCAAAACCGGGAAAGCTAATTTCCGCTTCACCGGCAACCAGAATGTGATACTGGGTGACATTGAAGAAAAGGACAAACTGGCAATTGAAGAATTGCTGAACCGGTTTGGTCTTATTGAACATACAGAACGCTCAGGCAATGTGCGTAAGAACTCCATCGCCTGCGTTGCTTTCAACACCTGCCCTTTGGCACTGGCAGAAGCTCAGCGATATCTTCCCACTCTTATTTCGAAGATTGAACCGATACTGTATAAGTATGCATTGCAGGATGAAGAGATCATCTTGCGGATGACAGGTTGCCCCAATGGTTGCGGCCGCTCTCCGGCAGCGGAGATTGGTTTTGTAGGTACGGCTTATGGCCAATATAACCTGCATATCGGAGGCGACAGGCTGGGTGAAAGACTAAATACAAAATATAAAGAAAGCCTTGGAGAGGAAGAGATCTTGCAAAGCCTGGATGAGTTATTAGGCGTATACAAAGCTGAAAGACAGCAGGGCGAGACGTTTGGTGATTTTTCTTATCGTAAATGGATCAGTAAGAACTAAATTTAACCAATGGAGAAAAATGCACCAGTGATAACTATGGAGGATCAGCAAAAAAAGGAAGTCAATGACCTGTTCCCGGTTTTTTTAAAACTAGAACACTTAAAGGTATTGATCGTGGGCGGTGGAAAAGTTGGCCTGGAGAAGCTGCATGCCATTATCCATAATTCACCGGCAACCAGTATCACACTGGTGGCTGAAGAAGTAAGTCATGCTATTAAAACACTGGCCGGGCATCATTCCAATATTCAATGGTATGAACGTTCTTTTGAAGAACCTGATCTTGAAGGGCAGGACATTGTGATTATAGCGATCAACCGCAAAGAAGTAAGCAGGGAAATACATGCAGCTGCCAAAAGCAGGGACAAACTGGTGAATGTGGCGGATACCCCTGATCTCTGCGATTTTCATTTGAGTTCTATTGTGAAGAAAGGCAACCTGAAAGTCGCTATTTCTACAAATGGAAAATCTCCCACGGTAGCAAAACGGATCAAAGAAGTATTGCAGGATGCATTGCCCGCCGAACTGGAAGAAGTGATCACCAACCTGCACCAGGTGCGCAACAAGCTGAACGGAAATTTTGAGTATAAAGTAAAAAAGCTGAATGCACTCACCAAGGTGCTGGTGGAATCTGATAATTCAGCTGAACGCCGATGGAAAAAAATTGCCAGTTACTCCGTAGGAATTTTTGCGATAATGCTGATCGGCTATTTTATTTTTTCTTATATCCCATTGCGGGCTATTGCAGATGAAACGGTAAGCTGGTATCAGGGTCTTGATAAAAATTTTCACTGGATGGTATTAGCCGGGTTCCTGGCGCAGATGGTGGATGGGGCAACGAGTATGGGATATGGCGTTACCAGTGCTATCGTGCTGATGTCGGCTAATGTAAGTCCTGCTGCTAT
>CBHEUU010000292.1:0-6426 GCA_965990355.1 uncultured Chitinophagaceae bacterium | reverse complement strand
ATTAAGTCAAAAATCAAAATGCAAAAGTAAAAAACGGGATTTTTTTGCATTTTGATTTTTGACTTTGTATTATATACTTAAATCTGGCAGCATTTCCCGTTCATAACAATTAGTTACCATTAGTACCGCATTGAGCAATTATTAACAAGGGGGCTGTAACTATTTTTTAAAAGGAACGTTTCTTTGCCAACAACCTCAACCACATTGATGAAACGCGCTTTTTTTGGCATTTTCCTGCTATGCTGTATGACCGCTTCTGCACAAAAGGTCGCAGCTGTCCGCTCCACCCTTCCTGTTACACTCGATGGTGTTCCCAATGAACCCGCCTGGAAACAAGCCCCTCCTATCACGGATTTCGTGGAAATGAGGCCAAATTTCGGACGGACAGAAACTCCGGAAAGCAGGACCGAAGTGTATCTTATATATGACGACAACTTTATCTATTTTGGCGGATATAACCATGAAAGAACCAGGGACAGTGTAGCTACCCAGCTTGCCGGCAGGGATGAAATAGGCGTGAATGATTTTGTCGGGATCATTTTTGATACTTACCAGGATAAGATCAATGGGCTTGGATTTTATGTAACACCGCTCAACGAGCAGTTTGATGTGAAATATTCGATCGGCGATAACGATGAGGACATGAGCTGGAATGCGGTTTATCATACCCAAACACAGATCACGGATACAGGCTGGTCATTTGAAATGCGTATTCCCTATTCCGCCATCCGCTTCAGCAAGGAAAAACTGCAAAACTGGAATTTCAATATTCTCCGTCGCAGGGCCAAGCTGGCGCAACAGCTTTCCTGGAGCCCTGTTGATCCTACTAAATTCGGATTTGTAAACCAGTCGGGAACATGGATTGGTTTAAAAGACCTCAAACCTCCGGTCCGTCTTTCCTTTTCTCCTTATTTCTCTACCTATCTTACCCGCAATCCTGCTACCACCAATAAATGGGAAACATCGGTGAATGGTGGTATGGATGTGAAATATGGCATCTCCGATGGTTTTACAATGGACATGACGCTGATCCCGGATTTTGGACAGGTGCAAAGTGATAACCAGGTATTGAACCTTTCTCCTTTTGAAGTAAAATTTAATGAGAACAGGACTTTCTTTAATGAAGGCACTGAACTTTTCAATAAAGGCAACCTCTTCTATAGCCGGAGGGTCGGCGGTGTACCTATCAACTATGATGCAGCCTATAATAACCTCGGCGCAGATGAAAAAGTGATTGAGAACCCCGTTCAAACCAAACTGATCAATGCTACCAAGATCAGCGGGCGAACTAAAAAGAAACTGGGCATCGGTTTTTTCAATGCTATCACTAAAGCCCAATATGCCATTATTGAAAACGGGGCGAAAGAACAACACAAAATAGAAACCAGCCCGCTCACCAATTACAATATTCTTGTGCTTGACCAGGGATTGAAAAACAATTCAAGGATCACCCTGATCAATACCAATGTATGGCGCAGTGGAAAAACCTATGATGCCAATGTGAGTTCGGTTGACTGGGACCTTTACGATAATAATGTTGACTGGAATTTCTGGGGCCAGGTAGCGCATAGCCGGTTGATCGGTTATGAAGCGCCGGGAAAAACCAGGGCGGGCAATATGTACAGGTTATTCTTCGGCAAATTCAAGGGACGTTTCAATTTTGATGTGCACCGTTTCCTGAATGATGATAAGTATAACCAGAACGACATGGGCTATTTCACCAATAACAATTATGTAACGCACGGTTTTTATGCAGGCTATAAATGGGTGAAGCCAAAAAGCTTTTACAACAATTTATACCTTAACCTGAATGGTAATTATACCCAATTGTTCAAGCCACGTCAATACCAGGACTTTATTTTCAATGGAAATATCAACGGACAATTAAAGAACCTTTGGAATTGGGGCATCAACTGGGATGTGCGCCACAACAAGAATGATTTTTATGAAGCAAGGCTGGATGGCTGGAAAGTAAGACAACCTGCTTCCTGGATGAAAGGTTTCTGGATGAATACCAACACGGCAAAAAAATATTCAGCTACATTTGAAGTGTATCACCGCACTTCAGGCCGGTACAATACCAGTAACCTGGAGATCTTTGTCAACAATAACTACCGTTTCAGCCACAAGCTAAGTGTCGGTCTTTCCCATTACCTCGAAATTCATAACCGCAATTTTGGCTTCGCCACTTTATCGGAAAACGCAGACAGTGTGTTTATGAGCCTTCGGAAGATAAGAACAGCAGAAAATATCCTGAACACGAAATACAACTTCTCCAATAGGATGTGGCTCACCCTGCGCGTTCGCCATTACTGGAGTAAAGTGAAGTATACCGACTTTATGAACCTGAAGCCGGATGGCAATGTAGAAAGCGTTGCATATAGCGGCCGCAACCCTGATATTAATGTGAATCTTTTCAATATAGATATGAACTACACCTGGCAGTTTGCGCCCGGTAGTTTTATCAATCTCACCTGGAAAACGGCTTCTGAATTATATGATCAGCTTGTGATGGAACGCTATTACCGCAACCTGCGTAAAGCAGTGGATGCCCCATCATTCAACAGTCTTTCACTGAAAGTGATCTATTTCCTGGATTATTTAACCCTGCAAAAGAAAAAACATAGTTAAGGAGATTTAATTGCCAACCCTCATTCGTCTGCGTTCTTCACCTTTGTTATTGTAGAAGATCATACCCACCAGTTTGCCTGAAGGGGCGTAAACCCGCCACTCTTTCACACGGATGCCGTTTTTATAAGCGCCCATGCGGCTTGCTCCATCCGGTGCATCCCGGTGGATCCATACCCCTTGCCTCAGGCCATTCTGGTAATAACCTGAATCTTTTGCCTTTCCATCAGGAAAGAAATTCATGAATAATCCATGATGCAGGCTTTGATCAAATACAGGATGATAGACATTACCGGGTGTGATATTGGCCGTTACCCATTGTTGCAGCGATTGATCATCGATACGCCTGATCGTATGCGGGAATGAATAGGATGAGTGAAGATATTTTGTGGCAGCAGATCTGTTCTTATAATACATTACTGTCAGCGGGTAAGCCGCTCTTCTTGGTGTGTACCGGCTCAGCTCCATTTGTATACGATTGTATTTATCGGAGCTGTAAGTGCGTAAGGCGATCAGTTGCCCCTGTTCATTCCAATGTTTCCATTCACCGTCCGGCAGGCCTGAAACCAGTTTACCGGAATCACAAAGCTGTCCACTCTGGTACCAGCTCTCCCAGTTACCATGCAGTTTTTTGCGTCTCACATTACCTGAATATAATCTCCGTTCATTTAATGATTCAGCGATAATACCGTCTTTGGAAAAAGAAAAACGTTCTTCAGGTTTGTCTGTATTGGCTACAGTAACATGTTCACTGGCAGAAACAGCCTGCTGATCCAGTTGCTGTGCATGTGAACGGGTAAAAGAAAAAACAAGAATCGCGGTGGCAATAAACGTTTTCATTTGTTCTGCGATTAACACAAAAATAGCAAAATGCGAACCGGTTGAACAAATAAGCAGTAAGGTTCACCAGGCTATTTTTAAATTGTGCAATTAAATAGTTTTAAAGCAAAATAAACTACAGGAATCGTGCTTAACAATTCATAATTTTAAGCATTACCACTAATAAAATGCAAGAATTTAAATTATACATGATGCTGTTAGGCGCAAAGCCTGCCGGAAGGCACACAGAGCAGCATGATATTTTTTTTGGCATAGGCTCCAGCCTGAAGGATTGTCTTCCGGATATATTTTCCTTCTGGCCTGAAGCAAAAAAGAAAATACATATTGATGCCTGGAGGGATGTGAAGCTGGTGAACGGATATAAAGTGCAGGTAGTCCCACGTACAGAACATACAGGTAAAGAACAGGTGAAATTATTTTTTATCAATCTCGGAGGTTACAGGCCGGCAGAGTTTGAAGAATTCCATTATAAGATGATCATTGCAGCAAGCGATAAAGATATTGCCACACAGCAGGCGAAACGATCGGCATTCTTCCTGCATAATGATTCACCACATATTGATGACAAGTATGGCCTGGATGTGGATGATATTTACGAGGTAGCAGACATATTACCCGCTTCTGTAAAAGACCGTTATTCTTTGATCCTTTCGCCTGCTGATCATTTTACAGAAGATGAGATCAACCTTGGTTATCTCAAGGTTGACCAGTTAAAATAAAAGCGGCGCCGTAGCGCCGCTCCCTGTTCAACTGACCTTGCTTCCCGTTTTTCAAACAATTCCGCTATTTTTCCTGCGCTGCTTTTGTGCCTGTTTTCACTGCAGGCAGAGTCTTTAAAAATTTATATATCGCTTTCAGCTCCATATCGCTCATCCGTTTGTAAGATGGCCATGGCATCGGGCTTCCTTTTTTTACCCTGCCAAGCCGGAAACGGTTGATAAAATTCTGCTCAGTCCACCCAAAGATCTGGCTGCTTGAATCGGTGGTGAGGTTGGGTGTTATAAAAGTCCCTCCTGGCTCTTCCATTACCATTCCTCCGGCAAATGGTTCACCAATAAAGCCGCCTGTAGAAGAACGGTTTGTGTGGCAACCATAGCAGTTAGACACTACAGTAGCAAGATATTTGCCGTAAGCGGCAGAACTGTCCCTCTCTATTTTTTTCGCCGGCACCCCCTCAGGCCCAACAGGTTTGATCAGGAATGCCTTGACTACATTTCCCATTATGTTGAGTGTATGTTCCGGCACTTTATGGTTGATAGGTTTTTGCGATCTCAGGTAAGAAACAACAGCCTGCAGGTCTTCATCCGTCAGGTTGTTGAATGGCATAAAAGGATATAGAATGGTGCCATCCGGTTTTATTCCATAGCGAAGCTCCCTTGCCAGTTCTTTATCACTATACTTTCCAATACCGGTTTCTTTATCGGGACTGATATTGGCAGTATATATTTTCCCAAAGGGAAGTTCAAACACTTTCCCCCCGGTAAGCGGTACTTCCTTGCCTGCATCAAATAATGAATCGGAGTTGGACAGGCTATGGCAATCGGCACAATGCCCACCTCCGAATACAATACTTTTTCCTCTTGCAATGATCATTGAATCCGTAGAGGCTGTAATATCTGGATAAGGCCGGTCATATGTCATGTTTTGCCTCGACATTACCGTGATTGATACGCCTGTTAGCAAGAACAGGATCAGCAATCCTGTCCACTTGAGAATTTTCTTGAATTTCCGCATACAATTCTTTGTTGGTTGGTAAAAATGTTGCGGTGTGGTAATAAAGCTGTTGAAATAATCCGTTCAACAAGATGGTGCAAATTAATCGCAGGCTTTTTTGGACATAACAGGCTGTGAAGTGAACTGGTATAAATATGCTATGAATTGTATAATACAGGGATAAGCCTTTTCCGCCAGGTTTGGCACGGCTTTATATTAATAATAAGAAAACAATATGAAGACTACACGGCTCCAGAAATACCTTCAGCACAAAAAAGCCACCAAAGCCATCCAGAAAGAAGAAGTGGCCGGGCATTCTGATAAAAAGATCGACGAGGACTTTTCAGGCTACCCTCATGGACAAGCCAAAGAAAAAATCATCAATCCCCAAACAAAAACGGAAAAGAAAACAGCCGCTTTGAATGTAAAAGACGGGGAGAAAATGAATAATACAGGAGGCCGCAGCAAAAAACAAAGAGACGAACAGGACTCTGATGGATCTGGCGGAGCTTTTAACGCTACTGAAAATGCAGATGATTAAAAACTTCTATTTCTGATCAAATACATTATCCTCCGGCTCGCTTTCCGGCGTATGCGGATGTCCCAGTATTATTTTCTTCACAGCTTTGCTTGCGGTGAACGGAATGATCACTGTATTGGACTTCTCCCATACTGCAATGCTGCGATGCAGTTTCAATGTTGTACTGTCCGTGTAATAGACAGTAAGGTCAACCGGAACAGGTTTGCTTCCTTTGGAGGCAACAACCACTGAGTAAGTATTTCCCTTTTTGTTCACGCGCGAAATGGCCAGGTCAGGTATCCCCTCTTCAAAAAACCATTTTTTCCAGAACCAGTTGAGGTTGCGGCCAGCCCCTTCATTCATGCTATAGAAGAAATCATTCGGCATGGGATGTTTACCCTGCCATTGGGCTATATAATGATGTAGCGCTTTTGTAAACAAGGTATCGCCGAGCATATCTTTTACATAGAGATAGCCCATTGCTGGTTTAGGATATGAATTGGTGAAATAACCACGGTTCAGTTCCGTGCTCAGCGTAATAATCGGAAGATCGGTTTCCTTTCCTGCTGAAAATGCATAAGGCATCACACCATATTCATCCACGATAGATGAATCAATCATAGGCGATATCAGCCATTCTCCTATCGTTGCCCATCCTTCATCCATCCAGGCATATTTCGTTTCGTTGATACCCATATAGAACGGAAACATGGTATGAAATACTT
>CBHEUU010000291.1:0-6437 GCA_965990355.1 uncultured Chitinophagaceae bacterium | reverse complement strand
AAGATCGTTTTCTTTTCCTACCCGGCGCAGGCTTTTGCGGCTTATGAATATGGCAATCTTGTGTATGCCGGTCCCAGCAATATGGGGCGGAAAAAAGATCCTACACCAACGGGGCTTTATTTTACCAACTGGAAAGCGGAAGAAACCACCAGTACGTTCAATGACGAATGGATACTGAAATGGAATTTCAATATCCAGAACAAAGCAGGTATTGGCTGGCACCAGTATGCACTGCCTGGCTATCCTGCATCACATTCCTGCCTCCGTCTGCTGGAAGATGATGCACGCTTCCTGTATAAATGGGCGGATGAATGGAAGCTGAAAGGAACGGACAGCGTCATTCTCAAAGGCACGCCTGTAATTGTATTCGGCGATTATCCTTTTGATGGACGGAAACCGTGGTTTGATCTCGTTAATGACCCTCATGCGCTTGATATTAATGCCGGGGAACTGGAAGGATTGGTAAAACCGCATATGGAAGAAATACTGAAAGCGCAGGAGAAGAGGCTGTCATCTGTTGCGAAGCCGAAGTAATATGAACCAAACAAGAAAGAGGATAAACGTGATCTTCTGAATAATAGGCAAATAATACCGTTGCCCGGAATAATAAAGCCAGGTATTCAGCAAACCAAGCAGGAAACAAATCATTCCTAAAGCAAAAAGAAAAAACATCTTTTTCCGGTAAAGCCCTGCTGATGTAAGCAACATGGCGGTGAAACCGAGTGATGCAGCTACGTTGATCACGTTATCATGATCATTAGTAAAAAGAAAAAATAACATGATCATTGAAAGAATGCCGCTCCAGGAGATAAGCTTTTGCAACAGTTTACGAAGCGGGAGATGCGGCGGAACATAATACCAGATCAACGCCAGGCTTGCAGCAAGCACACACATGGCAAAGATGGCCACTGACCGGGCTGTATTCGGCTGTCCGTTCTGCGAATGTGGTGCCATCAACTCACACCAATAATTGTGCAGCCAGTTGAAACCTTTTGCATTTCTGTCGATATCCGATCCACCCGGATATAATAGGGTGGCGGTAATATACAGCAGGGCAAATAAAATGATACCACCCACCGGTAAATAGATTTGCCACTTCCTTGCAGCCTGTGTTTGTTGTTTGGAAGAATTTATCAATGCCTGCTGACCGGTCATTTAAGTATGGGGAATTTAATGTAGCTGTTTGTTTGCCATTTTACTTTCAGAGGTTCTTTTGCATCCCGGATATCTTCCCGGCTCACGTCTTTGCCGGTACCGTAATTGATCTCATCATACGGGTTTTTATTTACATTCAATATGATCAGCAACCTGCTTCCGGGCCGTATCATCCGGCTGATGATGCGCGTGCCGGTGACAGGAATTGTTTCGGATTGACCGGGCCTCAGCAATTGCCGTCTGCTGCGGTCCTTTGCATAGCTGGCCCTGCATAGCCACCGCGTAAGATACAAATAACTGCCATCAGGCGTCCATTCATACAAAGATATCCAGGGATCCATATCTTTCTTATTAATGATGGCATCCAGTTGGCCAAAGAACTGACCGCTGAGCAGGAAGGAATCCGTGAATGCTTCTGTAGTAAACACCAATCCGTTGCTTGCATCCAGTTCAGTGCTGAGAATGGAAGACGGATAATAATTATTCTGCGTGGTCCTGTCGGCAAAATCAACTGTTTGACCGATCTCGGCAACGCTGGAAAGTTTTGGAGAAAGTGTGTAATATTTCCCCGTCATTTTTTGCGAGAGATAAAATGTGAGTGTGTCATTGGCCAGTTTGTTCAATGATTCCACATTGCGCCATTCATTGGTACCCATCGGCTGGAAAGTTATTTTACCATTGATCAATATGGCGGGCGCCCGTTTTTTCTTCAACACAAAATCAAGCCAGTCAAATGCAAGATCGTGCATATTGATATCGGCTACGGGGTCCAGGTCATATCCTTTGAGCGTGGGTGAACTCATAAGCTGGCTTCCGTAATGATCATAAGGCCCAATGATAAGGCGATGGTGCGCACCATGATTATTGTTGTAATGCTTCTTGAAATAAAACAGTGCACCAGTTTGATCATCATCATAATAACCTGTGGTGGTGAGTACCGGGATATTGATAGCGGCAAATTCTTCATTGGAAGGTACAAGTGATCTCCAGTAAGAATCATAATTAGGATGATCGAGCCAGCGCTGGAATAACGGATTCGGATGACCGGCAAGCGTGTCAAGCGCGCGGAATGAACGGCCTGATGCATACCATTTTTCAAAGAAACCAGATGGCAATGCGGTGGTACTTGCTACTGCATGACTCCGTTCAAAACTGAGCACACTGGAATGAACATTGTTTTCCATTGGTGAATCAAAGCCCGGCACTACAGATGCCTGCGGCACGATCGTTTTCAATGCGGGATGGATTTTTTTCACCGCGGCCCATTGTGCAAAGCCGGAATAGCTGCCGCCATACATGCCTACTTTTCCATTGCTCCAGGACTGGTGGCTTATCCAGTCGATGACATCATAAATATCTTCTGCATCTTTCTCAAAAAGCACTGGCGTTGATGAATTGCTGCGCGTGCCGCGGGCAAATGCAACAACACCTGCATATCCCTGCGAAGCTGCATCCCTTGCTTCTTTTATGCCAAGCGAGGGGTAGGGCGTGAACAACAATGCTGCAGGCTGCTTCCGGTTTTTTTCCTTAGGCAGCGCAACAAATGCAAATATTTTTGTGCCATCCCTTACCGGTATATAAAAGCTGTCCTGGAACTCATAACGTTTATCATCTTCATTCTGCAACATTGGCTGCGAAAGTGAAAGAATGGCGTTGTAAGTAATGCAGGCGCTGTAAAGCCGGCAAAGAGTAAGTGCATCTTTAAATGAAACACTGTCGCCGGGAGGAAGAGCCGCAAGCGCATCCTGCATCCGCTGTTCAAGCACATTCCTGTCTGCCCTGAAAATATTGCCCACATTAAATGCGGTCTTATTATTCATGAGCCGGAAAGTTTTGGTAAAATCCTGCCGGAATGTTTGCGCAAATGGCCTGGGCAATCTCAGATTGGCTTTGGCAAAGAATTCATATTGCAGGTAAGCAAAAGGGCCAAGTGAGTTAGTGCGGCTATCTGTTTTCCGGTATTCTTCAATAGACTCGATCGCTTTTTCATATTCCCCTGCAATCAGCTGCACGCGGAACAGGTTATTATAATAAGCATCGGTGCCATTGATGAACTTATACCGTTTCATCACCGTTCTGGCAAGTTGGGGCATGGCTCTTGCTAAAGAGCTGCTGTCCTTTACTGTCGATTGCGGAAAATAAAAATGCTGGGCTCCGGCACTGCCGGAGATCACTGCCATTAATAAAAGAAGGCTTAGTCGCTTTCTCATACGAGCCAGTCATTCGTGGTTTAGTCGTTAGCTAAAGGCAGTTTGGAGGTTGGCAAGGAATGGCTGGTATGTTAAATATAGAGAAGTTTTTAGGAAATAAGTGTATCCACTAAGACGGAGACCGGAATTGAATCCTTTAAGTGCTACCAACTCCTGACTCTTTTTCACTACCTTTGCCCCCTCGAAAACCGCCTTTTTAAGAGGCAAACGAGACAAACCATACATGAAGAATATTCGCAATTTTTGCATTATCGCCCATATTGATCATGGCAAATCCACCCTGGCAGACAGGCTGTTACAGTCCACCAACACCATCAGTGACCGTGATATGATGGACCAGGTACTGGATGATATGGACCTGGAAAGGGAAAAAGGGATCACTATTAAAAGCCACGCGATCCAGATCAATTATAAGCACGTGACCGCTGAAGCTTTAGCGGAGGCGGGAGGCGACTACGCCAAGGCTTCGTCGTCCGCGCAGGAATATATCCTGAACCTGATAGATACGCCCGGTCACGTTGACTTCAGCTATGAAGTGAGCCGTGCCCTTGCCGCCTGCGAAGGCGCCCTTCTCCTGGTAGATGCTACCCAGGGCATACAGGCCCAAACCATCAGCAATCTTTATCTCGCCATAGAGAATGATCTCGAGATCATCCCTGTGATCAATAAGATAGATATGGATGGCGCCATGATCGAAGAAGTGGAAGACCAGATCGTTGACCTGATCGGCTGCAAGCGGGAAGATATTCTGCATGCAAGCGGCCGGACCGGTCTTGGGGTAGATAAGATACTTGACGCTATCGTTACCCGCATACCGGCTCCGAAGGGAGATGAACAGGCTCCTTTACAGGCTCTCATCTTTGACAGTGTGTTCAATTCTTTCAGAGGTATCATTGTTTATTACCGCATACAGAACGGAACTCTCCGCAAAGGCGATAAAGTAAAATTCGTTTCTACTGACCAGGAATATGAAGCCGATGAGATAGGAATCCTGAAACTCAAAATGACTGAGCGGAAGGAAGTGAAAGCCGGAGATGTGGGTTATATCATCACCGGTATCAAAAATGCCAAGGAAGTGAAAGTAGGGGATACCATTACTCTTACTTCCAATCCCACTCCTGAGCAGATCAAAGGTTTTGAAGAAGTGAAGCCCATGGTATTCGCAGGCATTTACCCTGTTAATACCGATGAGTTTGAAGAACTGCGCGATTGCATGGACAAGCTTCAGTTGAATGATGCATCACTTACATACGAACTGGAAACATCACAGGCATTGGGTTTTGGTTTCCGTTGCGGTTTCCTCGGCATGCTCCACATGGAGATCATACAGGAAAGACTGGAACGCGAGTTTGATCAAACGGTGATCACCACTGTTCCTAACGTAAGTTTTATCGCACATACTACTAAAGGTGAAACAGTACAGGTAAATAACCCCACCGAATTCCCTGACCCGGTAAAAACAGAAAGTATTGAAGAGCCTTTTATCAAAGCACAGATCATTACCAAGCCCGATTATATCGGGAACATTATGACACTTTGCCTGGGTAAAAGAGGTATACTGATCAATCAGAGCTATCTCACGCCAACGAGGGTAGAGTTGATCTTTGAAATGCCATTGACCGAGATCGTGTTTGATTTTTATGATAAATTAAAATCACAGACCCGCGGTTATGCATCTTTCGATTATCACCCGATCGGTTACCGTGAGAGTGATATTGCGAAGATGGACATACTCCTGAATGGCGATAAAGTGGATGCATTAAGTGCATTGATCCACCGCAGCAGGGCGCAGGATTTTGGTCGCAAACTGTGTGAGAAACTGAAAGAATTATTGCCACGCCAGCAATTCCAGATCGCGATCCAGGCCGCTATCGGTGCAAAAGTGATTGCGCGCGAAACTATCTCGGCTATGCGCAAGGATGTAACCGCAAAATGTTATGGTGGTGATATCAGCCGTAAACGTAAACTTCTTGAAAAGCAGAAAGAAGGTAAGAAGAGGATGAGGCAGATCGGAAATGTGGAAGTTCCGCAGGAAGCGTTTCTCGCAGTGTTGAAATTGGATGATTAAAAATAAATGTAGTTATATAAAAAAAGAAGCACCTTATAAGGTGCTTCTTTTTTTATATCTATTCATATTTCAATTATCATTATTTCCCGTTTTAGGTTTTTCTTTTGCCTTATTCTTTTCTGATTTTTCATCCAGTTTTTTCTGGTTGGTATTCCCGTTTTTATCGATCAATGGATCTTCCACAGGAGGATTGCCTAAATAGGGATCCACGCCACGCATGTCGACTTTATAATCGAAAGCTTTGTCGATATGCACCCATTTGCCTCCTTCCCATTTGAAAGCTTCGTTGTCTCCATCAGGGATATAAGTCCATTTATGATCAGGCTCATCTGTTTCAGAAATAAGATGATCAGAAAGGATAATATTGAGGTCCTTAATATAATTCAGTAATACGCGGGTATCTTTTTTAAACTCCAGGCCGTAGCGGTAAGCAGTAGGTTTGGGGATACTGTCCTGCGCATAGCTGAAAAAGGGACCGCCAAATACAGGTTCGCCTTTTTCATTGAAGTACATTACCTCCACCCATTTTTTGGTACTCATCACTGTATTGTAATCAATGCCAAAAAGTGTGTAGTAGTTCTTGTTATTGTATTGTGTTTTGATAATATTATAGTAGATCGCACCGATCCAGTTGCTGCGGCTGCGTACTGAATCTTCTGCTTTATCAGTAAACTCAGATACATCGCGCAGGGGAAGGAGTTTGAGAGAACCATCTTTTGTTCTCATCTGGATGGCGCCTTTCTGGCGGCAATAATAATCATCAAACTGCATATTCCAGGTAAAAATGCGGAAGCTTGAGTCAGGTGCATAGAGACGGGAAACGCCCTGCACGGAATCAAAAGGATAATAAAAAGAATTTTTTATTTGCAAAGCTCTTACGAGGGTGCGGGTAAAAATGCTGTCGGATATCATACGGTCGGCCGTAGTGGTATCAGTGATCATGTACATCGCGTAGTCTTTCAGGGTATCTTCCTTTTCCCTTAATTTTCTTTTATCGCCAGCGC
>CBHEUU010000290.1:0-6442 GCA_965990355.1 uncultured Chitinophagaceae bacterium | reverse complement strand
AGTCTTGTATGCAGTGATACCAGCGGCAGTTCCAACCATTACAATTTTGCCCTGTACAAATCCGGCGTACAGAATCTTAACAGGGCCAATGGTTGCGAAAATATTTTTCTTGCCAGTAAATCCACCGTGGCAGACAGCATTGTTATCCGCGAGAACCTGTTCTCCCACAACAACACGAACGCCATTATGATGAATAATGAAAAGGATGATAAAGGGTACTACAATGCAGAAAAAATATACATCAGTCATAACAACTTTAATCAGCAGCAAGGTATTCTGCTGAACGTTTACCGTGGTGGAAACGATGAAAGCACTATGGGGCCACAACTTTCTTTCAGCCACAACCGGATCACCGATTGCAGCACTGCCGATAACAGTTCATTGATGCAACTGACCGGCGTGCAGCAAACAACGATCTTTTCCAATAGTTTCTCCCACAGCAATGCCAAAGCAGCATTGATCACTTACAAGGATATTGTAAGAGCCCGCCATTTACTAGAAAAAAACATCCTTGCGGGATCAGGAAGTATCGAAGAGAATGGGTTTGTAGTGAAAAAGGAAAACAAAGTGAATTAGCATAACTCAAAAGATACAAAATCAGGCCTGATTGGGCCGCTATATACAGTTAGAATTCAATATATTGCGAAGTATTTTCCCTGCTTATCCACAATCCGAAAATATCTTTACCAATTTTCCGTTTGATGTAACCGAAAAGCCAAAGAATCCCCTATATTCACAGCTTTCTAGACCCAGTATTTAAAATATAGATGAGCCGTAAAAAATTTTCTTCTTTCCGTTGGTCCGATGAAGTAGAACCGCACAAAGCAAGGACCAAAGAGATCATTGCCAAACATCCTGAGATCAGGCAATTGATCGGCCGTAATCCTTATACCATCCTGGTTATCATTGCAGCAGTAGGGTTACAGGTTGCCCTTGCCTATGCCGTTTCACCCCTGGGATTCGATCTTTCCTGGATCTGGACCATCGTGCTTGCTTTTTTTGCCGGCGCATTTCTTTGTCATACATTATTCGTTTGCATACACGAAGCTTCGCATAATCTTATTTTCAAGAATAAAACAGCCAACATACTTGCAGGTATGCTGTCCAATTTGCCGCATGTATTTCCCAGTTCTGTTTCTTTTGCAAAATATCACATGAAGCACCATGCTTACCAGGGTGTGGAAGCATTGGATGCAGATATGCCATTCCGCTGGGAAGCAAAACTCATTAATAATGCACCGGTAGGCAAAGCCGTATGGTTGTTGTTCTACCCTATCTTCCAGATGCTCCGTCCTCTTCGTTTGAAAGAGATAAAACTGTTTGATGGATGGACACTCCTGAACTGGCTGGTGCAGATCGCTTTTATGGCGGCTATTATTTATTTCTTTGGTGGAAAGGCTGCTATTTATTTATTGATCAGCTTCTTCTTATCTGTTGGATTGCATCCACTGGGTGCAAGATGGATCCAGGAGCATTTTCTTACACATGGCGACCAGGAAACAAAAAGTTATTATGGTCCATTGAATGTATTTTCCGGTACAGACGATGCTGGTAGCGGTCTTCTGTTCCCTGGAACCGTTTACCCAAAGTAAAACAGATTGCCGGCAGTTATTACACCAGTCTAGGCTATCATACTTCTTATGTAGGATTATTATTTCAATTCCTTTTCGATCGGAATATCTCTGTTTATTCCCGCACAGCCCGGGAGAAAAGAGGTAAGAGGCCGGCAAAAGCACCGCATTTACCTGCTGATATGGCAGCGCCGGAAGAACTCGGATGATAATCCTTGCCTCTCATGCATGCATTGCATACATAATGATGTTCATTCCAAATTTGGTATTATCTTCTGCCATAAACCGTTTATTGCGGAAATCGTAATCCCATTCGCAGCCATAATCTTTATTGCTGTAGAGCACAGCTATACGGCCATTTATTTCTATGGCTTTTAAATAATCATGTATCAGATCATCACCCCAGCCATTGAGCTCAAAAGAAGTGGGTGGCGGTCCTTTTTCAAAATGAAAAAAGGAACGGTATATCTCGTGATCATTAGGGATTTTTTTTAAAGCTTGTGGCCCGAAACTCGCTGCCATCTGGGCTTCAAAGGATTTAGCAAAAAGGCCATCAATATCATGGTTGCAATCATCCACAAATACAAACCCGCCGTTTTGCACATACTTTTTGAAATAGGCATTTTCCCGTGCATTGAATTGCACCAGCTTGTGACCACTCAGGTAACAAAAAGGGGATAAAAAAAGCTCCTCACTGTCCAGCTCCACAATACGCTCCTGCGGATTTACAGGAACGGTAGTATACTCCACCAGTGAGTTCAATAGATTTGTTGGCATACGTTGGTCCGTATCCCAGTCGCCTGAATGATACCGTAATCGCGAAAAGGTAAACCGGTTGCCTTTCATGGATGCAATATTCCTGTTTTTTATTCACAGGCAAAAGAAAATAAAGGGAATGACGTCAAAATATTCGAACTTTCATCCCTTCGCAGGGTAAGGTTCAAGCCAGGGGACGGCTATACGGATTGCTTCCAGTGACCACATTATTCTCCATCAAAAAAAACTGCTTTGGAACTAACAGAATCAAAAGTTGATCAACTATTGCAGAAAGTATCATTGCTGAAGCAAGAGATACAAAAAGTGATCGTCGGACAGGATATTGTTCTTGAAGAAATACTGGTAGCGTTGCTGGCTGGCGGCCATTGCTTACTGGAAGGTGTGCCCGGTTTGGCAAAAACCCTGATGGTGCGCACTATGGCCCAGGCTCTTCATCTTCCTTTCCGCCGGATACAATTCACCCCCGATCTTATGCCTACTGATATCATCGGCACCGAAATACTGGAAGATGACCCCGTTACCGGCAAAAGGATCTTCACTTTTACTAAAGGACCTTTATTCGCCAATATATTATTGGCTGATGAAATAAACCGTACCCCACCTAAAACCCAATCAGCCCTGCTGGAAGCTATGCAGGAGTTTGAAGTAACTTATGCGGGCAAAACATATCCGCTCGACAGGCCTTTCTTTATCCTCGCCACGCAGAATCCTATTGAACAGGCAGGCACTTACCCGCTTCCCGAAGCGCAGCTGGACCGATTCCTGTTATATGTAAAGATTGGTTATCCTTCCGAACAGGAGGAGATACAAATACTCGCTAATACAACCGGTACCCGGAAAAATAAAGTGCAGCCTATTGTAGATGGTAATGAGATCAGGCAATTGCAATCGCTCGTAAGGGAAGTGTCTATCAACGATGATCTCACTGCTTATGCAGGTAAATTGATAAGGGCAACACGTCCTGATACAACCACTGTTCCATTTGTAAAAGAATGGGTACGCTGGGGTGCAGGCCCAAGAGCAGGACAGGCATTGATATTAACAGCCAAGGCTCGTGCATTGCTATATGGCCGTTATGCAGTGACCACAGAAGATATCCATACTATGGCTTATCCTGTGCTGCGTCATCGCATACTGATGAATTTTAAAGCAGAAGCGGAAAATATAAGTTCTGATAAAGTGACGGATGAATTGATCAAAACAATTGAAAGGCCAAGAGCACTGTAGATGAATGCAAATTAAACACCAGTCAAGCTGATTCAAATGCCTTCTTTACTGGACCCATACATACTGACGTCAATAAAGAACCTGTCACTGGCTGCCAAAACAACCATTGATGGCTTTATGAGCGGTGCTAATAAAAGCGCTGTGAAAGGAACAGGTATGGAGTTCAGTCAATACCGCACTTATATGCCAGGCGATGATCTTCGCTGGATGGATTGGAAAATGTTTGCACGCTCCGACCGCTATTATATCCGCGAATCAGAAACGGAAACGAATATCAGCCTGCGGCTGCTGATAGATACCAGCGCCTCCATGGACCACCAGGATGGCAACTATACAAAAATGGAATATGCCCGCTATCTCGCTGCCAGCCTGGCTTACCTGGCTAATATGCAGGGCGATGCTGTGGGTTTATACACCTTGAGAGAAGATGGTATCTTCTCCCTTGCAGCAAGACAGGGATTTCAAAATCTTAACCGGTTATTTTATCAATTGGAACAGGCGGGTCCAAAAGGAAAATTCACAAACCCTGTTTATTATAAAGACATTTATTCAGGAGGCAGAACAAGAGAACTGCTGGTATTCATCACCGATATGTACCAGGAGAAAAATGAAATGTATAAACTGCTTGACCTGCTGAATGCATTGCGACACGAGATAATCGTGCTGCATGTTATGGGGCGTAATGAAATGGAATTGGACTATGCAGGATACACCACATTGGAAGACCTGGAAACAGGAGCTGCCATCCAGGTGGATGCTGCAAAAGCAAAACAGGCATACACAAGTCACCTGGAAGATCACCTGGCTAAGATCAGGCATGAACTGTTGACGAGGAATATTTATTACCGGTTATTGATCATGGATCACCCGGTGGATGAAGCTTTAAGAGATTTTTTATATAAAAGAAGTAAGGGGTATTAAGCATACACTTGCTCTACCGCTTTACTTAAAATGATTAGTAGGTTTGCTTCAACTGGTAAATCCCATAGCGCTTTTGGCTCTGGCAGCGGTAATCATACCGGTGCTGATACATCTTTGGAATGTCCGCAAAGGAAAAACGCTCAAAGTTGGCAGTATCGCATTGCTCGCTGAAAGTTCAAGGCAAGCCGCCCGCAGCAGGCGGATCACCAACTGGCCATTGTTCCTGCTCCGTTGCTTACTGCTTTTCTTACTTGCATTTTTATTGGCAAATCCATTTTGGGAATCCCGTAAAAAGAATATATCAAAAGGGTGGGTGCTTGTACCTGCTTATCATTTATCCAATGCATATGGGCAGTATGGGCCTTTGATTGATTCATTATTGAAAGCAGGATTTGAACTGCGTGACTTGTCGCCCGTGTTTGATAAAATAAACCTGCAGGATACTGCTTCTTTCAAAACAACTGGTGAATTAACCGGGTCGCCCTGGATGTTGCTGAAAAAACTGAATACAGGCTTACCGAAAAACTTTCCGGTGTACCTGTTTACTGATAACCAGTTAAAAAATTATTATGGGGAAAGGCCAACATCTCCATTGAATCTTCACTGGAATAGCCTGACAGTAAGCGATAAACCCGGTAATGATCCCATACGGGACACTTCATCCATAAGAATCACTATTTACCCAGGAAAAAACAATACTGATGCGCATTATGTAAAAGCAGCGATCAAAGCCATCGGTCAATATACCGGCAGGGATATTATTATCAGTTCACAACCGGAGGCTCAACCGCAGCAACTGGTATTCTGGTTGCAGGACGAAGAACTTGGTGAAACAATATTGTCATCACTTACCCCATCGGGAACGCTTTTCCAATATGATCATGGTACCAGCATATCCATCTTCGCACCTTTTAATAATGGCTTGTACACGATTGCCGATAATAAAGACAAAGCATTTTACAAATATGCTTCCGGGCCTACATCAGGCACTTCTATCTGGTCACTTTCTGATGGACGGCCTTTACTCACCGCAGAAGAAAGAAACGGAAGAAAGATCATCCATTTTAAAAGCCGTTTCAATCCGCAATGGACAGACCTGGTATGGCAGGAAGATTTTGTAAGAGCATTGCTTCCTTTCGTGCTGGCTGATGTTTCAAAAGAAAAGACAGATACCCGGCAGATAGATTCCCTGCAAGTGATGCCACGCAAAACCAATGAAAAAACTTACAGTCATGCAAGACTTTCATTTTTTGAAAACAAAAAAGACCTTTCATTGATCCTTTGGGTTGCAATCATTATCGTTTTTATTGCTGAACGCCTTTTAGCTCATCACCAAACCAAGCAGAAAAAAAATGCCTGAGCAAAAAGGTTTACATATTATCCACTCACTCAGGCAAAGCTGGTTGCGCAATTATTTGCTGGCCTCTTTGCTGTATGCGCTGGCAATATCCATCACTATTGTTGCGGCGGGACGTTTAGCTTTCAATTTACCCTGGTGGATAATAGCTCCTTTGTTTATTGTATTGGCACTAGTCGTTTACTTAACAAAGCCTTTCCGTAAAATTTCACCACTGGATATTTCCAGTTTTCTCAATCATACTTATCCTCAATTGGAAGAAAGCAGTCAATTGCTCTTATTTCCTGCTGAATCATTGACCCTGCTTCAGCGGTTGCAGCAACAAAAAGTGGAACGCTCCATTCAAGCTATTCCAGCCCCCTCAGCGTCGCTTAAGCCCTTGAAAAAAGCTTTTGCTTTTCTGGGTGGCACTATTGCTTTTTGCTTATTAGTGATCCTTTTGCAGCCTGCATTCCGTAATGCAAGGAATATTAATATACCAGGTAAGATTGAAACGCCCGTAAAAGAAACCATTCTTGCAGGCATCAGTCAATTCAATGTGCGGGTTACACCTCCTGCTTATACACGAAAGGAAAAAAGACAACAACAG
>CBHEUU010000289.1:0-6444 GCA_965990355.1 uncultured Chitinophagaceae bacterium | reverse complement strand
AGGGCTGTTGCTGTTGAAAGCAGTGATACAACTGTTTTTTTCATTTTAGTTTGTCTTAATTGTTTCTATGGGCCTATTCGTTTTTACCAGGCGCAGGCATATCAAATCCATTTAAAATGATTGCAATGAGGCTATAGCCACCAATCAGAAAGAAGAGCTCTGCCACGCCATCCTGTCCAAGCAGATTTACTGCCTGTTTATAAGTAGAATCTGGAATAATATGACCGTTGGCCAGTGCACAGGCGATGATATGGGCAATGTCTTCTGCTTCGTTTAAACCATGCGGATGACCACCAGCTGCAAGTGTTGCAATGATAGTTGGTGGAAGGCCGAACGCTTCTGCCATGATCTCATGTGCGTATAATTCGAAGCGGGCTCCGAAGGCGCTTCCTACTGTAAGTATAGCTACTTCGCGAACTGTTTTTGTCAATGTTGACTGTGTGTCGAGTGTTCGCAGGAAGCTCAAAGCGGGTATGCCAAACTGTGGATAATGCAACATTGGAGGAAAAGGTCCCAGCAATGCTCCTGCCGGATCAAGCATGTTTACCTGACTTTGACTTCGGCCAATGAGGCCGGCAATTTCGTCATGCACGTAACGGACTTCAGGACTAAGCGTGTCTGGCGGTAAAGGTTTGATACGCATAATTGACATTTCAGTATTAAGCAATTTCATTGGTAAACTGTCCGTCAATCAGGATAAATGCCATCCGGCAAATTTTACCGGAACGGTTTGCCCAGGCATGGTTTGTTCCGCATTGAATAACTATATCGCCGGCCTGTATAGTTGTTTCAGCACGATCAAGAACCAATGTTATTTCGCCTTCCAGCACGATCCCATAATCAACTGTTTGTGTCCGGTGCATTAACGGGTGAGGTGCACCTTCTGCGGACGTGGAAGCTTTTTCATCGCCCATAGCTTTGAATTTAGCCGCGGCATCAGCCCCTGTCAACTTCCGTATTTCTTCGCCTTCGGGTGGAAACTCAATAACACGCATCCTCGTTCCTCTTTTGGGTGGTGGCAACACCAACCCATTTTCATCATACTCCCTGGGTTGAGAATGAATTAAAGCAGGTGTCTCCAACGTATGCCATATTTCGAAAAAGGTAGGACCTCCCGGGCCACCGACCAATTGGGTATGAACAGGTGGTGTATCGGAAATAATGATAGCTTTTCCATCAGCATCATGACCTGTTACGACGCGTCTGAATATTTTTTGTGGCTGATTCATGGTTATTGTTTTTAGCTGTTCTTTGATTTGAAAACAAACACACCGAGGTAGTGAAACAGTACACCTATTGCCCATGCGGGAGTAGACCATAATGGCCATGGATATGTTCTATCAGTTAAATACCATACCAGCCAGGTAACCGGAGTAGCCAGCAGAAATACAATTAAATGAATTTTGAATCCCTTTGCTGCATGAGAGGGGGTAGTTGTGGCCCATTGATTTGAATGTGTCATACAAACGGTTTTGATCCGTTGTGTCTATTTGTATGCCATTCAATTGAAGCAGCAAAGACGGAGAAGCAACCGTTCAGTAATACTTTGAAAATCAACCTGCCCACGTCAACAGGTAAAGTGAAGCGATAAAAAATCGAAGTTATGCACCCCGAAAATATCGGGGGCCATCCTTAGAAACCCCGAAAATCCCGGGGCATATTGTTATAAAGACTATCAGTTTTCAGATGAATCGATAAAATCCCGTCTTTTAATATTCAACTTCGTCATTTTCGATTCGAGGGTACTGGGTTTGATGTTTAATAATTCTGCAGCGCCCCCGGCTCCGCGTATACGGCCTTTTGTTTTTTTCAGAAAGGAAGTAATGTATTCCCTTTCTGTTTGCTGCTGAATATGCTTTACCTCTTCAAAGGTGTTTATAGCAGTGTTGCCGGTCAATTCCGGAATTGCCGTACCAAAACTCCTCATTAATTGTAGTTTAGATCTGCCATCGTTGAGCACGACGGATTGCTCAATAATATTTTCGAGTTCGCGAATATTCCCCGGCCAGTGATAGGCATACATTTTTTCGATCATCGAATCAGCAATGCCATTAAATGGCTTGTTCAGGGCGTTGCAAAATTTATGTGCAAAGAATAATACCAGCGCTTCGATATCGGTTTTTCGTTCACGAAGTGGTGGGAGAGTGAGGGGAAACACATTCAGCCGGTAATACAGATCAAGCCGGAAATTTCGTTCTGCTATTTCCTTTTCCAGGTTTCGATTAGTCGCGGCTACTATGCGAACATTTATCTTCACCGGTGAACTACCACCTACATATTCGATCTCCCGTTCCTGCAAAACACGCAATAATTTCACCTGCATGCTAAGTGGCAATTCTCCGATTTCGTCTAGAAAAATAGTTCCCCCATCAGCCAGCTCAAATTTTCCTTTTCTTTTTTCAATAGCGCCGGTAAAAGCGCCTTTTTCATGACCAAACAATTCTGACTCTATCAATGTTGCCGGAATAGCCGCACAATTCACCTTTACAAATGGACCATTTTTCCGGGGCGAAAGCAAGTGAATGGCTTGTGCCACTCTTTCTTTCCCGGTGCCGCTTTCGCCTAATATCAGAACGGAAGTGTTATAGGGCGCAACCTGTGCTGCCAGGTCCAGCGCCGACAACAATGAATGATGGTTGCCGATAATACCGTTGAACACCTTATTGTCTGCTACCTCATCCTGCTTCTTTTTGAAAGTGACCGGCTGGCGGGTGGCTGCAATGGAAGACGTTTCAGCATATACTGTTTTATTTGCTACTTCTTCCAGGCATATTTTCAACCGGTTTAACAGGGCGATATGATCTTTATTGTAGATGTCAACGTGCCGGCTATAAAAGAAATAATGTACAGACAATCCATAACCGAGCGCCACAGGGAATGCGAGATAGGATTCCATCTGCAAACAATCCATCAGCTTTCTTTGCAACAAATTGTTGGTTGTATTTTTCGTTATCCCATGGTTATAGATACTGGCATTGCTGTCGCTATCGCTGTTTTCAATGATATTGGAAAGTGCGGCTTTGGTCAAACCCGAGATAGTCTCCAGTTCTTTTTCACCAATAAACTGATATTCATCGAATCCGGTGCGCAAATACCCTGTATCTGTGAAGTGTTTTGCATCCAGCGGCCTGATCCCGCACGCAATAAAATCAAATGGTATATACGATTGCATCGCCCGCGCAATCTTCAGCAATGATTGGCGGGCATCCAATGCTTCATTGCTTATTTCTGTTATGCTTTTCTGCAATTGTTCTTCGCGCCTCAATTTTGATTCTAAGCTATGCTGATGCAGGTACCAGGCAATTTCCAGCGCAACCAGCAGGTCTTTTTCCCTGACTGGCTTCACCAGGAATCCATAAGGCTCTGTTGCCTTTGCTTCTTCGAGTATTGTTTGGTTTGCATAAGCAGACAAGTAAATAAAGGGAATATGACCGGCTCTTAATTTCCGGGCGATATCGATACCGGATAATTTTCCCTTAAGCCTGATATCAAGCAGTACCAGGTCGGGTTTATATTGTTCTGTATACTCCTGCGCTTCCCGGGCTGAAGCAGCAACACCAATTATTGTATAACCGGCTTCCTCCAATATCATCTGCAGATTGTTGGCTACAATAAATTCATCTTCTACGATAAGTATTTTTTTAGTCATACGACTGGTTATTTAAAGTGCTAAACCGGACCGATATATGCAGCCCCTGGTTGCTTTCAATATTAAAAGTCCCATCCAGTTGCCTGGTAAGGCCACGCATCAAACTAAACCCCAATGAGCCCCGCCTTGATACTTTAACATCCGGAGGGAGGCCTGTACCATTATCTGATATATTAAGCATTAAATGATCGGGGCCACTATATTTCAAACTAATCCGTACAATACCATTCTGCTGTCCGGGAAATGCATATTTAATGGCATTTACAATGCCTTCGTTTATGATCAGTCCCAGGGGAATGGCTTTCGCTACGTCCAGTTTCAATGGTTCAATATCCTGTTCAATTACAGTACGGTTGCCGGTATCAAAACTGCCCTGCAGATAACTAACCAGTTCATCTATATAGTGAGGCATATCGACGGAGGACGTATTTTCGGACTGATATAGCTTCTGGTGGATCAGGGAGATTGCCTGTACTCTTCGTTGGCTGTCATTTATGGCCGTGAGCGCTGCATCATTGCCTATATACCTGGATTGCGAATCGAGCAGGCTCATGATGATCTGAAGGTTGTTCTTAACCCGGTGATGTATTTCTTTTAATAACCACTCTTTATCCGCTACCAGGTCCTGCAGTTGTTCGTTTTTATGAGTAATTATTTTATTGCTCTTTTGTTTTAAACGGTTTTGGCGGTATAACAACCCTGCAATAATTATTGCTGCAACAATACCTGCAAGGGTCAAATTCTTTATAAGGTTTGATTGTTTTGCGTCCTGATTCAATGCAGCAATCTGGCTTTCTTTTTCCTGTGTTTCGTAACCGATCTGGAGCTCTTCCGCCTGTCTTATTTTTGTTACGCTGAAATTGGAATCAAGCAATTTTACATATTCCTTATAGTGGGATATCACTGCGTCTTTATTACCAAGCGCCGAATCGGTAGCAATCAGCAAACGGTACACTCCCAGGTCATTCATCAGAGCGTGATGGCCATAAGAAGGAACTTTGAAATGTTTTTCGAGATATTCCTTTGCTTTTTGATATTGTCCGCGATTAAAGAAAAGCGTTGCATAATATTCATTGACCGCCCCTCTTCTTAATGGTCCCCGGATAGCCTCAGCCACCGTTTCAAGCGAATCCATCTTTTTGATATGCATTTCGGCTGAATCCAACTTGTTCAGGGCTGTATAACATGCGGAAAGTGTTGTATGATAATAAAACAGATCTGATACGCTCACGGGTGTGTTCACCTCTTTCGAAATATTGAATACAAGATCAAGCGCTTCTTTTGCACGGCCTTGTTCATTCATAAAATGAATTACAGGTAGCAGGATATTGTACACGGCCGGATTACGATCTATGATAAATCGCTTTATTGATTTTTGCGCCATGTCTAACGCCTCTTTTTGCCTGCCCTCGGTCTCATATAAAATTCCCAGCCGGCCATAAAAAAGAGCCCACCCGATACTGTCACGGCTGCTTTCCGCAACTTTAATTGCCTGACGTATATATTGTAGTGGTTCCCCGAATTTTCCCTGGTACATTGTGATGTTGGCAAGCGCCTCTGTAATGTAATGGGTATATGGATATTGAATAGATTTTGCCAGTGAAAGCGCTTTTAATAAAAAATCATGGCTACTTTGCTGTTGTCCCGCGGCCAGGAAAACATATCCCAGGTCTATCAATATATTGATCTCAGATTCGATATCGCCCATGCTGTGATAGAGGTCCGCAGCCTGTTGCAGATCGGACAATTTCCTTTGAAACGTGGTTTGCCTGGGAGCTGTGTATATACCACGATAGGCAATTGCCCTGGCTTCTGTTTCTTTATCGTCTGCTTTCCTGCATTGATCGATCAGTTGATTATAGATGGAATCGCCTTTATTGTCGTACCCCTGCAGATATATTTTTCCCAGCAGGCAATGTGCTATACGACCCCACTTTTCCTCCTTTAGGGTTTTACTTTCTGTAATCGCTTTATTAAAAAAATATTCAACACTGTCTTTATACCTGGAATAACCAGCTGGCTGAAAAGCATAATAAGAACCAAGCAACAACAATAATTGCAGATGTCTTTTACCGGTTGCTTTTGAAAGAAAACGAATGCCCGTGCCTGGATCGCCCTGATCGATCCATTTTGATTGCTCACGTAATTTTTCATCACCAAAACCCTCTGCCAGTATGGAAAACCGGCTCAAGCCAAGGTAACGACTGGCTATTAATAAACAACTATCCTGATCAGTCAGTGCCTCCTTAGCAATATAGAGATATGTAGAACTAAGCCACAAATTCAGCCGTTGCCAGGATTCTTTATCCTTATCCGGCGGGTAATAGGAATACGCTGAAGTCTCCGGCTGTGCCGTTGATTGGGACTGGGTTCCAACAGATACCAATAACCCGAATAGGAGACCAATTAGAACCGCCCTTGACATAGTTTTCTTTTTGAGAGTGATCTGGTTCGACCGGAATGGTCAGGCAGACTATAGTGTTCCCAATTTAGCAAATTCGCTTTAACTTATTGGCTAGCATTATCTATTGATATAAAAAACGAAACGTCCTAATTTAGGATGTTGTCAATTGCAAAAAGAGGCTGCTCAATTCTATTGAGACAGCCTCTTCTATTACAGATTAAAATCAACTGGTGACGTTGAAACTATCATCATATTCCACAGTCCCCTCCGGTATCTTTTCTGTAAATAACTGTATCTGGAAATACTCGGCAGGAGCATGCAGGTATTGCAAACGGACATCGCTCCTGAATCCGAACCGGCCATAATAGGAAGGCTCGCCCAGCACCACACA
>CBHEUU010000288.1:0-6461 GCA_965990355.1 uncultured Chitinophagaceae bacterium | reverse complement strand
CGGCTTTGGCAGCTGCAGGAATATCGGCTCCTGCCAGTCTTCCGATAACAATATTTGTTTTGGCAATGCCCGCATAGCAATGAAAGTATACTGCGTTCGTATAAGCATTGGTGGGGTTGTCTGTGAAATCACCGATATTCTCCCTTTGTACGTAAGCTGTACCCCGGTTGCTTGGATAAGGCTGATAAAAAGTATTATCCGACCTCATTTCCGAAGTAAAATAATCGTTCACCAGCAGGTCACGCAAAGGAGTATAAGCTGCTGCAACAGCCTGCCTGAACTGCGCCTCTGTTTTGAAAAATGTCGCCGCCGAATTCTGATCTTCCGGCACCAGGTCAAGAAAATCTTTTTTACAGGACAATACTGTAAAAGAAAGTGCACTTATTATAAATAATATCCTTTTCATCTCAGTTGTTATTTAAAAGTTGCGGTAAACCCTATTGAAAATGTTCTTGGAACGGGATATGCATTTTCATCAATGCCTATCCCTTTTGTAGCATCCAGGCCGGCGAAGTTGATCTCCGGGTTCATGCCTGAATAGCCGGTGATCACGAATGCCTGTTGCACTGAAGCGTAAACCCGTAATGATTTCATCATTCTTTTACCACCAACGGGTATTGCATATCCCAGGGAAATATTTTTTACAGTGAGATAAGAACCATCTTCCACCCATTGTGAATTTACCTGCCGGCCCATCGCTGTGGTACCGGTCTTGGTACGGGGATAGATGCCTGATCCCGTATTTTCAGTGGAACTCCACCTGTCAGCAGCGGCAGCAACCAACATTCTCGATCCATCCATATTGGTTTGATACGCCCACCTGGCAGCAGCCAGTATCTGTCCGCCTACTGAGCCGGCCATGGTAATGTTAAGATCAAAATTCTTGTAGCGAAGATGATTCGTAATTCCAAAAATAAAATCAGGTGTGGGATCACCGATGAATGCGCGGTCATTTACATCGTCTATTACATTATCCTTATTAAGGTCCTTTACTTTGATCGTACCCACATCCGAAGCAGTACCATACCTCGCAGAACTCATGAGGTCTGCCGAATCTTTATACAATCCTTCAAATACAAATCCATAAAATTCACCCAATCTATGCCCCACCTGGTGGCGGTAATAATCTGAAGTAACGGTATTGTTCCTGCGGAGAAAACCCGGCGATACCAATTGTTTGATCAGGTTTCTATCAAACGATACATTAAGACTTGTATTCCATTGAAAGTTTCTGTTCTTTAAATTCACAGTGTTGACCGAGATCTCATGACCCCAGAATTCAAACTTGCCTATATTGAATTTGATCGTCGAGAAACCGGAAGCTCTTGGAATCGGCCTGTCCTGTATCATCCCATCGGTGATCTTGTGATAATAATCATAAGTAAGCGTAAGCCGTTGATTGAACAAAGCCACTTCTAAACCTATATCAAATTGCTTATTCCGCTCCCAGGCAAGCTCTGAGTTGCCTAATGCACTGATAGTAATTCCGGGAGTCAACTGACCATTCACGATGTAATTGAAATCGCTTGTTCTGGCAATGGCAGCATAATTATCCGTAAAGCTGTTGTTACCCGTTATGCCATAGCTGGCACGGATCTTCAGGAAATCAAGGAACC
This sequence comes from uncultured Chitinophagaceae bacterium, assembly GCA_965990355.1. GTDB lineage: Bacteria > Bacteroidota > Bacteroidia > Chitinophagales > Chitinophagaceae > Terrimonas_A. The sequence continues at coordinate 4,845 of CBHEUU010000288.1, read as the reverse complement.
GGAACTTTTGCATAAAGTTCTCATCGCTTACAATCCACCCTGCAGATATGGACGGGAAATTACCATACCTGCTGTTTGCTCCAAATTTGGATGAGCCATCACGGCGGACAGCCCCCTGCAGCATATATCTTCCTTTATATACATAATTCAAACGGCCGATGGCTGACAATAATGCAAATTCATTGGTATTACTCGTACCTGCACTGATAGATGTTGCGGCACTTATATAAGGCACATCATCACTTGGAAAACCAGTACCTGTTATTGAATTGCTTACAGACTGGTATTTCTGGGCAGAATAACCTGCAAGCACTTCAATAGTGTGATCGTTCAGAAATGTTTTATTGTACTGGAGATTTGCTTCCGCTGTCCAGGAGAAATTATCTACTGAACTGCTCAATCCGGTAGCAATGGAATTGGTAGCAATTAAAGAGGGCGTAAACTGGTTACGTGTTTCAGCACCTTTATCCGCTGCCAGGTTGGTTTTTAAAACAAGCCCTTTTAAGATCTCATAGTTCACATAAATATTTCCCAGTATCCTTGTGGTGATATAATCATCCTTCGACAGTTTAAATTGTGCATATGGATTTATATAAGCAACCATACCCGGCGAAGAAACATTCCTGGGCATGGTCCCATCTGGATTAACAGGTGCAAACAAGGGGCTCGATTCAAATATTCTTTCAAACAGGCCGCCAACACCATCTGTAGCCAGCCTGTTATTATGATCGCGGCGGTAACTGGGCGCCACATTCAGACCGATCTTCAATTTATTATTGCTTAAGCTCAGATCATGGTTAAAGCGTAAAGAGAAAAGCTTTGTGCCGGTGTTGATCACCACACCTTCCTGCGATTGGTATCCTGCTATAATAGTTGAAGAAGACCTTTCCCTGGCCGATCGGATAGTAACATCATAATTCTGGATAGGTGCTGTTTGTGTCAACACATCGAACCAATTGGTGCCATCACCATATTGCTCCGGGTTGGTATACGCAGGGTCAAGCGGATTGGTAACAGGATTAAGGCTCTCATATTTAACCCTGTCTTCCCAGCGCTCTTTCATAAACTGGGCATACTCACGCGCCGTCATAATTCTTGGCACTTTATTTTCCGGAAGTTTCTGTATGCCGTAATTGGCACTCACATCTATCCCTGCATCGTTGGGTTTTGCATGCTTGGTGGTAATCAGCACCACGCCGTTTGCCGCACGTGACCCGTATAAAGATGTGGATGATGCATCTTTAAGAATAGTAAATGATTCAATTTCCGAAGGATTGATATTATTGATACTGCCGGTGATCGGAAGACCATCAATCACAAACAAAGGTTGATTCTCTGCAAACAATGATGCAGCTCCCCTTATACGGAATTCCATTCCGCGTCCAGGCTGGCCTGTGCTTTGCGCAACCTGCACACCCGCTGCTTTGCCCTGCAGTTGCTGTGCAAACTGCCCTACCGGCATATCCTGCAAAGAAGCAGCATCCACCTGCACAATGGCTCCGGTTACCTGTCTTACTTTTTGTTTACCATAGCTCACTACTACTTCCTGCAACGAAGCCACATCTTCTTTAAGGATCACATGGATAGCTTCTTCTTTACCGGGAGAGAGATTTTCTTTTTGAATGGTTTGCGGTATATAGCCGATATGGGAAATAATCAATGTATACGTTCCCTTGATCGCCGGGTTCTCGAATGAAAAAACGCCTTCTTTATTCGTCGCAGATGATCTTTTTATATCTCCGCTGGTCAATTGAACGGATACTCCCTGCAGGGCTTCTCCTTTTTCATTTTCTACAAGTCCTTTTATGCTCGCCTTCCTTTCCTGTGCCTGCAATGACAGGGATAGGAAGCAAACAAAGCCGAATAAAAATCCCAGGATACCGGACCGGCCGGGCATAACCTTCCTGTTCACTTCATTAAAGTGATGTTTCATACAGATGAATATTTAATTAATGATCTTTCTTAATAGAATAACCTATAGCAGTTGCGTTTATCCGCAGGTTGTGCAACAAAGCAATACGTTTTAGAACCCGCGACAGTGAATCAGTTTTCTGGATATTGCCGGAAAAATACATTTCCGAAAGTTCTTCTTTATTGTATTTAATAGGCACCCCATACTCTTTAGCCATTTCATCCAGCACGTTACTAAGAAGCTCCTGATTGAACGAGGCTTCGTAACCAGTCCTGCTTCCATAAGCAGGCTTCTTGCTGAGTTCATCGCCGGTCTGCGTTTTCAATGGTTTTAATGTTGCCAGCCCTGTCTGTATATTATAGCTTAATGAATGACCTGGAAGCAGGTATACATCATCCATTTTTTTCTGATCAGTCTGTTTGATTTGTCTGACCACTACTTTACCAGTATACAGGGCCACTTCTATATTATTATTTGCAGGATAAGCATTGACAGTAAAAGAAGTTCCCAGGGCTGTAGTAGAAATATGACCGCTATAGACAGTAAACGGCCTGGACGAATCCTTTGCAACATTAAAAAACCCTTTTCCGGTTAAACGAAGTTCCCTCCGGCCTTCACTAAACTCACAGGAAAGTTTACTTCCGGGAAACAGATCAACAACAGAACCATCATCCAGGCTGATTCTCCTGTTTTTATTATCAGTATTCTCAAAATCTGATTTTTTAATCCTTAAAGAATCAGGCAGCATTGCTTTTGCTTCGGCAATACTTTCCGGTTTTGATACATTGCTTTTATTATATATCAAAAATGCCCCGGCGATCAGAACAAGAGATGCGGCAACGGTCCATCTCATAAACACGAGCCGCCTCGTTCCTTTTTCATGTTTTTCCTTTTCATCAATATCTCCTATGATACGGTTGTACAGGTGGTTTGTATATTCTTTGGTTGCAGATGTGTCCAGCATATCCGGCCCCTGTGCCCCGGTCTTCTCATACCAATCGGCATATTCCTTCAACTCCTCTTCTGTTGCCGTATTTTCCAGGAATCGGTCCAATAAATATTTCAACCTTTCTTTGGTCATGCCAGCCTTTTTATTATACCTTATCTCGCAACTGGTCATTTACCCCCATCTGCTTTTTTCAAAAAAGGTACAATTCATATTAAGTTAACATTGGAAAGTATTTACAATAAGTTAATACAGCCCTTTTTTCCCGCAGGATACTTTTGCAAAAACTAACTGTATCAGGATCGTTAATAACTATATCGACCAGCAAACATGGATAGCAGTGCAGCAAGGGGATAAAGAAGCCTTTGAGTTGCTGTATAACAAAACGGTAATGCCATTAACCAACCATGCTTACAAGATCGTAAAGGACGAAGAAGTTGTAAAAGATATTCTGCAGGACGTGTACGTGTCTCTTTATACCAAAAAAGAAAAACTACCTGCTGATCTCAATGTACCAGGTTACCTATACAATGCCGTTAAATATAAAGTGTCTACCATTTTAAGAGATAAGCTTTCCAGGGAATCCCATCATCTCCATTTATTAAAACAGGCAAAGTGGGCGGAATTGTCACAACCTGATCCTTATGAGAAAGCTGAATTAAGTAATCAGATAAGAGATGGCATTTATATACTCCCGAAAAAATGCCGCCAGGCTTTTATTCTTAATCATTACGACAACCTGACCTATAAAGACATTGCCCTCAAAATGGGTATCTCGGTTAAAACCGTTGAAAAGCATATCAGCAAAGCACTGTACATTCTCCGGAAAGAATTAAACCAGGAACAAAGTATCTGCGTGGCTGTTTTGATGGTATTAAAAATGGTACTCCATTCAGCCCATCACTAAACCAAATCCATTTTGGTTAGTCATATTAAGGCAATTTGTTATCTTCCTGTTCCCAAAACTCCTTTTATGAAAAAAGTAGCCAGGCTTCTTCCACTGTATGTACTGTTTTTGATTTCCAGTATTCATCCATCCTTTGCACAAACTGTCAAAAATATTTTTGACGCTAACACTCCAGTCACTTACCTGGGCGTTGATTTCACCCAGGCAAGGGTTTTCGGAGAGAACAGTACAGATGCTGCTGAGATGCGGGACAAGCTGTTTCCTGCTATTAACAATAACATTATTAATCAATCAAACAGGTATGATATTGCGGGAGCTCTTCAACGGCAGGATATCGCGAATGATCTGAGCGAGGTAAATGCGCATAACCAGTCTATGGCTGTTCAGCAAATCAAGACGGACAAGATCAGCGACTTTACCCGTCTTAGTCCGGGTGATATTGACAAGTTAGTGAGCTCATACGATTTTGCAGGCAAAACCGGTATCGGTCTGCTGTTTGTTGTCGACGGCATGAGCAAACTGAATCAAGCCGCTACGGTATACATAACGTTTGTTAATATGACCAGCAAACGCGTGTTATTAGCAGAACGCCTGGAAGGCAAAGTAGGTGGTTTCGGGTTCCGGAATTACTGGGCTAAACCGATCGAGGAGGTTATAAAGAAAATCAAGAAAACTAAATATAAGGAGTGGAAGGAAAAATACGATAAGTAATAAACCGACACATAATACCCCGGAAAGCCTACCTCATATCCTGCACGAACGGCCTTTCATCACATAAATTCTCCACCTACGAAAAAATTCGTTATTCTTATGGACCATTTTGACCAAACCATCGCAAACCATAAGCCATGCGAAAACCTCTACTACTCGCTATTTTACCGGCAGTATTATTTATTCTGCCCGGGTATGCGTTTTCACAAGCTAAGATGAAATTATCCGGAACTGTTTCCGATAGTACCAAGCCTCTTTCCCTGGTGACTGTTCGCCTTTTCAAAAAAAACACTACGGCTCCGCTGGCAACAACTGTATCAAAAGAAAATGGCAGTTGGATTCGGGAGGCAGCGCGGCTATCGCTTCTGC
>CBHEUU010000287.1:0-6493 GCA_965990355.1 uncultured Chitinophagaceae bacterium | reverse complement strand
ACCGGCCGGAGATACGGCACGGGAAATATATACCAGCGTTCTCTCACCTGCACCAGCACATCCACATTGTAGCCATCAAAACTTTTAAGCGCTACAGTTACTTCATGAAATAAAGCCAGGTTCATAAGCTGCTGGCGGGCCAGTTCAAATTTCTTCACAAGGTCCTGCAAAAGGAAAGCATCACCGGATTTAAAGGAAAGTTCGCGGAGGATAATGTTGGGGCGGGTTCTCCGGTTGCCTGTGATAACAATATCCCGGACGATAAAAGGCGATTCGCCGGCAGGCACTATATATTCATCAGTGGAAGTATGTTTCTCCTGTTTGTCTTTTTCTTTCTTGGGCTTCCCCTCAGGGCCGCCACCCTCCTGCGCAAACAGGTGTTGCAGGGTCATAAGCGCTAATGAAAGCCACAGGCAATATTTTACAGTACGCTGCATCTGCCGGAACTACGGGAATACCTAAATTAACCGCATTTTGTACAAGTGCCAAACAAAGGCCAAAAAACATCAGATCTTGAGGTAGTTCATCAGATTATCATAGTTATTCCGCAGCTCATTAGCATATAATTCCTCGCCGAAATAGTATTTTATATTGTACTCATACCGTTGAAAAGTAGCCACAATATCAGACACTTCAGGCTTATTGATCCGGATAGTCACCTGCATCATACCCGTTTCCGCATCATTGGAGGTGTTTAGCTGCGTAATTTGCGCATCATTTGTTTCCACCAGCTTACTGATCTCATTGAAAGAATACTGGTTGCTTTCCATTTCCAGTACGATCAGCCCGCCCGGTTCATTCAGGCTCATGAATTCTGATGCATTTTTCAGCAGGTCATTATACGAAACGGCACCTACCAGGTCATTCTCATCATTTACAACAGGCACTACACTAAGACCATTTTCAGCGGCCAGTTGAATGGCTTTTAAAAAATGTTCGTTGCTTTTTACAGAAGAGTTACCAAAGGATTGTTGCAGAAGGTCCAGTGAGGTATGGTCATTGTCAACCTGGAGCAGGTCATCTTCACTGACGATGCCTACATATTTTTCCCCATCCACTATCGGCAAGTGTGTTACCTGGTTATCGTTCATCAACTGAAGCGCCTGGAACACCTTGTCTTGCAGATGCAAATAGGGCAGATTCTGAGATCGTAATTCTCCGGTCAACATGGATAGCGGCTCCTTATTTTTTTACCAAGACCTCAATGATCAGCTAACTGTTGCAGGCTCATTGAGTTTTTTCAAAAATTTGTGAAGGATCACATTGAATTCGTCGGGGACCTCCATCATGGGCGCATGACCACACTTATCAATAAAGTAGAGTTCACTGTTGGGGATCAACTTATTAAACTCCCGGGCCACAAATGGTGGGGTGATCGTATCATTATTTCCCCAGATTAATAACGTAGGAAGTTTAATTTGATTGAGTTCCTCGCCCAGGTTATTTCGGATAGCGCTTTTGGCAAGAGCAATGATCTTAATGACCTTCAACCGGTTATTGGTGATGCCAAATACTTCGTCCACCAATTCCTTTGTTGCCATCTTAGGATCGTAAAACGTTAGTTCAGTTTTTTTCCGAATATATTCATAGTCCCCTCTTTTAGGATAAGAATCTCCCATCCCATTCTCAAATAGACCAGAACTTCCAGTAAGAATAATGGATTTAATGCAGTCCGGCTGGCTTTTTAATACATACACCAGGCCTACATGACCACCCAGTGAATTGCCCAGCAAGTGCACATTTTTATATCCCCTCGATTCAATAAATTTATGAACGAATTTAGCCAGCCCGCCTACAGATGTGTGAAGGATGTCCATATCCAGCAAAGGAAGGATAGGCACCACCACTTTATTATACTGCTTGAAATAATCAATCAGACTTTCAAAATTACTCATGGCACCAAACAGCCCATGCAGCAATACCAGCGGCTCGCCCTCGCCTTCTTCAATAAACCTGAACTTATTATCCTGTTTTATCTCGTAACTCATTTCCGCAGTACCGTTAATTTTTGCTAAAATAATCGTTTTGCAGCATATAACCAGCCCAAACACCTAAGTCTTTACTTCTTGATGCAAAGATAACAGACTGATGCACACATAGAAACAGAATCCACTATTAACCTCTGGAGATTGCGCTACTATGCATATAAAATCCTGAAATAGTAGCGTTGGATAGGACGAAAATACCATATCATCACCAGCAAGGCTGCTGTTATGCCAACAAAGGTCCAGCTATTAGGATAAAAAACACCTATCGCCACCATCACCAGGATAAGACGGATATATTCAAGATAAACTATCCATCGCCGCTGATCCAGGATGGCACCGCTATTAATAAGGCTGATAACGATGAATGCTGATAATAAAAGTAACTGAACCCAACTCAGGTAATGTTCAAACAACAACACTACAAACAATAATCCCAGCGAAAAAATAGTTTGCGCTGTTACATATTGCCGTATAGCCAGTGTGGCCGGGCGGTGCTGAAAACGTACATTCAATAATCTTCTTTCCAGTATCGAACGGTAACGTGGATCAAGATCATCCGGTTTGCCAAACAACACTTTCCATTTGGCCTTAATGCCTTTTGCATATTTGAAATTCATGAACAGCTCCAGCAGGAAATGAAAATGCTGCCATAAAAAGCTATGGCTGTTCAACGGTTTGGTAAGTCCATATACGATCTGCACATCTTTTTTCTCTTTTGCAAAAGTGCCAAAGAGTTTATCCCAGATGATCAACACATCACCATAATTCTTATCCAGGTATTCGGGATTGGACGCATGATGTATGCCATGATGCGTAGGAGTGACCAGTATTTTTTCAAACCATCCCCATTTACCCAATGCCTGCGTGTGAATGAAAAACGGATAAAGACCATGCACCAGCAAAAACAACGAAATCATCAGCGGTGGAAACCCGATCAACGGTAATACAGCCCAGAACATACAACGCACTACCGCCTGAAACACGGTGATCCTCGCAGAAACTGTATAATTGAAATCCTCACTTTGATGATGCACTACATGCACTGCCCAAAACGCATTGATCTCGTGCGCGAGCCGGTGATACCAGTACCACACAAGATCAGTAGCCAGAAAAAGCAGCACCCAGGTAAACCATCCTGCTTTTATATCGAAAAGGGCAAAATGTTCGTGGATATATACAAATACGACAAAGAAAAGACTGGTAGTAAAAAGATCAAGCAGGCGCTCGGCAATGCCTACATTGAGATTGGCAACAGATTCAGCATACTGAAAAAAATTCTTTCCCTTCCGTTTTGAATAGAGATATTCAAGGCCAATAAAAAATAAAAAAAGCGGAACGGCAAAGCCGAGATAGTTAAGCTTCATCTGCCAGATTTTTATTGTCTACTAATCAAGTGGACTATTCAAAAGTAGACAATATTACGGTTTTAGCCAATACCCTGTATAGGATTTAAGAATTAAACAGGTTTTTGATCCAGGTGCTCTGCACCTTTTTCAAAGAAGTTTTCCAGCTCAATAAACATATCCTTGAAGAAAGGTATGATCGCTCCAATAGCATTCATAATTCCCGGTCCCCATGGTGCAATCACGGAATAAACGACTGATTTTTCCGTGGTTTCCGGCAACAGTAATTTCAACTGAATAGCATAGAACAGGAGAATGCTGTATACAATTGTATAAATAGCAACATAAAATAATACACCTCCCAGCCTGTTGGCCCAGCCCAGCATCACTGCTTCTACTGATGCCTGCAACAGGTTGGCGCCAAGACGTATTAATATTACCACTACAATAAATACCAGCAGGAAAGACAGAAACGGCAACCATTGCTTCGACACATTCACTGTTTCACCCAGGTAACCGGCCACTACCGCTGAAAGTTTGATAGCAGCAGCCAACCCCACAATAATAGCGACAAACGAAAACACGCCTACGATCAAACCGCGCTGAAATCCTTTGATAACAGCAAATACAAGCAGGAGGATAAATATTATATCGAGCAACATAAGTGAGTAAGGACCCAGACTATTTTGCGAGCAGCTCCTTCACCAGTGCAGAAATTGCTTTACCATCTGCTTTACCGGCCAATTGTTTCGTGGCCACTCCCATCACTTTGCCCATATCTGCAGGTGAACTGGCTCCTGTGGCAGCAATAATGCCTGCAACAGCTTCTTTCAACTCTTCAGGTGTAAATTGCTTTGGCAGGAATTTCTCAATCACATCCAGCTCTTCCTGTTCTTTCTGTGCCAGATCAGCACGGTTCTGCTGCTGGAATATTTCCAATGAATCGCGGCGTTGCTTTACCAGTTTTTGCAACAGTTTTGTTTCATCTTCTTCTTTTAACTCACCTCCTGCACCTTCTGAAGTTTTTGCCAGCAATATGGCTGCTTTTACTGCACGCAGGCTGCGCAAGGCGCTTTCATTTTTCGCCAGCATGGCAGCCTTCAGTTCTGTCATGATCTTTTGTTCTAAACTCATATACCAGGACGTTTATTGTTTGCAATTTTAAGTTTAAGGTTTCCTTATGCTTTGTTTTCTTTCAGTTGTTTCTCCCTGAATTTTTGATAGAAGTCCTGCGCAAACTTTTTCATTTCCCCTACCATTTCTTTATGATTGGTGGCACGACCATAAGTGTCTGCCATCGTCATCATGGTCTGATAGAAAAAATCAGCCATTTCATCCACCATCATGTCTTTTGTCCAGAGATCGATCCGGAGAGCAGTCTTTTCAGCACCATCCCAGAAAGCCAGCATCATCGCTTTAGCCTTCTGCGCGTTTTCCATAGTGGAGTCAGTCGCTTTCCAGGTGATAGCGTCCGGCACTCTGTTCTCATCGGTGTTTACATCAATAATAATACTTGATAAAGCCATAGTTGTCTTGAATTGAAGGGAGCAAAGTTAATTAAATCAGTTTACCGGCGGCCTTTTCAATACTTTGCCACATTAATGTGGCGGTTTTATCCCAGCTATATGCCCGGGCCGTAGCCAGGCCTTTTTCAACAAGATTGTTACGCAGTGTTTCATCCTTATATATAAGCATCATTTTTTCCGCTATGTCCTGGTAACTTTCCGGGTCTGCATATAATGCGCCATCACCAGCTATCTCCTGCATGGCCGAGCCTGCAGAGGTAATAGCAGGAACGCCTGCCTGCATAGCTTCCAGCACCGGCACGCCAAAGCCCTCGAAAAAAGAGGGATATACAAGAGCATAAGCTGCGCTGATCAATCTCTCCAGTTTTGTTTCGTTCACATAACCGGTCACCACCAGGTCATCGCGATATTTATATGTCCCCAGGCTATCTATAAATGCCTTGCTATGCCATGCAGCCCTTCCGGCTATTACCAGTTTCCAATCGCTTTTTTGTCTTTTTTTAAAAATGGAAAATGCTTTCAGCAAAGCGGTCGGATTCTTACGCGGATGAATAGACCCGACATAAATAAAATAGTTTTTCCCATTGGTAAATTCATCCCTTACTGCTTGTTTCGATTGCCAGTCGGCCGGTTTAAATAATTCTTTCGCGGCGCTGTAAACAACATTGATCCGGGCAGCATCCACTCCATATTTTTCGATAATATCTTTTTTGGAGAACTGCGATACTGTAGCAACAGAAGAGGCCTTTTCAAGAAATTTCGGAGTATATCGTTTATAAAAAAACAGGTGTGACTTTTTTATAAATGTTGGATAATGCAGGAACGCGAGGTCATGAATGACGAGACATTGCGGCACCCTGGTGGTAAGTGAGCAAAAACCATCACAGGACAGAAATACATCTGCGTGATATTTTCTCAGCACAGCAGGAATTCTTACATCATACCACCATTTCCACAACACCGGGTGACGGGCAGGCGGACCTGCTATAACAGCGGTAACATTTGGAGCAAATACAAACTCCTCATGAAATGGCCGGTCGAATATGAAAATAAACTGGTGCTCCGGATGATCCTTAACCAGCCGGCTCAGCACTTCCTGCAAAAAATAACCATACCCTTCCTGGTTTTCGTATGATAAAAATCTTGTATTGACCGCTATTTGCATGGTGGAGGGCAAAGTTAAAGGGTGCAGGATTGTTATCCGAAAATCAAATCGGTGCTCCGTAAAACTGCGTTTTCCAGTGCATTCATAAAATCCATTTGGTTTGGCGGAAAATACCCGATTGCCTGAAGGGGATTTTACGAGAGCGGATTACATTCTGATGATGCATTTTCAGCAGGCGTTTTTTCGGTGGATATTCGTTTATTACTGTGAAGAAAAAAGGGCAGTACTACAATTGTAGACCGGAGCTTATAAGGGTACCTTTATTTTTCGAGAACTCAGAGGAAAACACCAACTATGAAAAACTAATCCGGTAACCTATGAAGCATTTTTACTCACGAATTTACCGATTTGTTATGCCTGCCCTGTTTATGTTCGCCGTGTCGAATGTATACGCGCAATGTCCCGAAGGACAGCCTGAAGGCCAAACGGCATTTGACACTTCGATCACTATTCCCTCCGGCTTATACAATA
>CBHEUU010000286.1:0-6526 GCA_965990355.1 uncultured Chitinophagaceae bacterium | reverse complement strand
GTTCAACCGACAAACTATCATCGTCGATCTTCTGTTCAATATATTCGGTGATCTTCAGTAATAACTTATCATTCTCCGATTGCACTTCCACGGGAGCAGTATCTACGGTCAATCTTCTGCTATAAGTTTCTTTCAGCTGGTGACTTAATAAAAGTATATTACGGATCTTCACTTTCAGAATGTCTGCACTGAATGGCTTGGTAAGGTAATCAGTAGCACCGGCTTTCAATCCTTTCAATTGATTCGCATCTCCTGTCATGGCCGTCAAAAGAATAACGGGAATATGTGAAGTACGTTTATCGGCTTTTATCTTATTGCTTAAAGTAATTCCATCCATTTGCGGCATGCTGATATCGCTGATGATGACATTTGGATGAGCAAAGAGCGCCTTCTGCCAGCCTTCTTTTCCATCTGCTGCTTCGATGACTTTGTATTGAGATTTTAAATGATCTCGCAGATAAACCCGGAAATCTTCATTATCCTCTATTAACAGGATTTTAATAGGCTCGTCGGTCTTGAAATTCATTTGCAGGTCTTCTGGCTCTGCAGTAATATTACTGCTGTCTGCCCCCGAACGTGTTAGCGGATCATTGACTACTGTTAACTCAGGCAATGGTAAACTTACAACGAAATCGCTGCCTTTTCCCAATATACTATTGACATCAATAGATCCTCCATGGAGACGAACAAATTCTTTTGTAATTGACAAACCAATGCCACTACCCTGATTCATTACTTCAGCCGGAGTTTGGCCCTGGAAAAACCGCTCAAAAACCTGTGCTTTATCTGCGGCAGACATACCTGCTCCGGTGTCACGCACATGAAAGACGATACCTTCCCTGCCGGGACTTGCACGATCCAGCCTGACAGTGACTTCACCATCAGAGCCGGTAAATTTAAACGCGTTGCTCAACAGGTTGAACAGTATACGTTCTATTTTGTCTTTGTCAAATGATGTGTAATAACTATCCAATGACGACTGAAAGATAAACCTGATCTGCCTGCGGTCCGCCAGGTCTTTGAATGATTCACTGACGTCCCTGGCAAAAGCAACAATATCTGCATTCACCGTGATTAAGGTAAGCTCCTTTTCTTCCAGCTTACGGAAATCGAGCAGTTGATTGACGAGATTAAGCAGCCTGCGGGCGTTTCGTCTGACCATACTGAGCTGCCCGGCTTTTTCCCGGTCAGATTCTTTTTCCAGCAGGGTTTCAACAGGCCCGGAAATAAGTGATATGGGTGTCCTGAACTCATGACTGAGATTCGTAAGAAATTTGATCTTCGCCTGATCGAAGGCCCGTTGCCTCTCGGCTTCTTTGCGTTCGTCCTCGATAAGTTGTTTTATTTTCTGCCGTTCCTGTTCATCTGAAAACTTACGTTTCAACTTTTGAATCCCCCTGTACCTTACAGCCCATAAAACGGCTACAATAAAGAGCAGGTATAAAACGTAGGCATAAGGAGTTCTCCAAAACGGGGGCTTTATGTAGATGGCAATTTCAGCTGCCTCCGTGCTCCAACCTTCGTTGAGATTACTTGCTTTGACACGCAGTTTATATGGTCCGGGGTCCAGGTTAGTGAACACGGCCGTTTTCAAGGTCCCGATATCATTCCATTTTTTATCAAACCCTTCCAGCAGGTAAGTATACTGGCATTCGGTAGGGTTTGTAAAATCCAGCGCAGTAAAATCGACAGAGAAATTCTGTTTGTATTTTAACCGGATCTCTTTTGCAACGCTGATATCTGAATTGACGACCGCATCCCCGGGAATAACATCCTGGTTATCTACCTTCAACCCGGTAAACACTACTTTGGGAATATTATTATTATAGCTTAACTTACCTGGCAGAAAATGATTGAATCCTTCCAGGCCACCGAAATATAATTCGCCTCTGATCGTGCGGATGCCCGCGCCCGGCGCAAAGGAGCTTAACTGCAGGCCATTCTCAAACGAATAATTTTTTAATGATTTGGTTTGGGGATCAAACGAACTGAGTCCCTTATTTGTGCTGAACCATATCTTTCCGGAATCATCTTCCAGGATTTTAAAAACCATCGAATTGGGAAGCCGTTGATTGGTTTCAATACTTTTGAAATTAAGAGCGCCCGCATCAAAATAATACAAGCCGTTGCCGGCAGTGCCAAGCCATACCCTTCCGTCATTGGTCGGAAGAAAAGCATAGATGTCATCCAGCGGCAGCCCCGTATTGAAACGGTTATAGAGGTTCATTGTACGCAAAGCGGGATTGTATACCTCCACTCCCCTCCCAATTGATGCGATCCAGATGTTACCGGCATTATCTTCCTCTATGGCCCGTACGAAAGCAATTGTGACAGGCTTGTCTCCACTGGCGTTGCGGGCAAATTCCCCAAATTTCTGAAAGCTTCCTTTGCCTGGTAAGAAAATTTCCACACCTTGCCCATTTGTACCAACCCATATATTGCCATTGCGATCCCGCTTCAACACAAAGATCTCGTTGCTGGATAGACCGGAGACGCCATCTTCTTTTGTATAATGCCGGATCCTACCTGTGATTGTATTTATTACATAGATCCCCTGCTGGTAAGTCCCGATCCAAAGATCATCCCCGGACCGTTCCAGAGCCAGAATAGTGAGTGGATCTTTACCGATTTTAATTTTTTTGAACTGCCGGTTTTGAGGGTAGTATTGATGTAATCCGCCATCATCTGTGCCAACATACACGTTCCCATTCGGAGCTTCGGCAAAGCTCGTAACTTTCGGAGACGTCAGACCAGAGGTATCAAAATTGCTGCTCTGTTCCAGCGCAAAAGAAGTGAGGTTCTTATCGTACTTGCTAACTCCGCCCTGATAGGTACCCACCCAGTAAATCCCGGCTTTATCGATATAAAAGCTCCTGAGGGATTTACCCTTCAAACTGTATTTGTTCCTCGCATCATTGATCACATGCTGCACTACCCCACTCTGCGGGTCAACAATATCCAATCCTGTTTCTGTTCCCACCCAAAGTTTCCCACCTGGCTCTGCGGCCAGGCAATAAACCCGGTTGTTGCGCAATGAAAACGGATTGCCATCATTATGCTGCACATGCCGAAAAGTTGAGTCGGCGGGAATAAACTTATTCAACCCTCCATAGTTCGTACCGATCCAAAGATTGCCTTTCTGATCTTCGGTAATGGCTTTGATCACCGTATCACTGATCGATCTGGGGTCTGACTTATTGGTTTTGAACAGCAGCAGCTGTTCACCGTCTGCCTGCAGCAGATGCAAGCCGGCGTTTGTTCCGATCCATAACCGCCCGTTACGATCTTCAAAGATACAGGTCACCGTATTAGAGGCCAGCCGTTTTGAAGGATCGGTATCTTCCGCTGAGAAGTGTTTTATGGCACCCGTTGCATAATTGTATTTATATAACCCCACATAAGTACCGACCCATAAATTGCCGGCCCGGTCTCCGCATATCGCCCTTACTGCGTTGCCTTGTGTCAGTGAAATATTTTGGAATGCATTTTTCTTCCGGTCATACAGCGACAGTGCCGAGCTCGTGCCGATCCACAACTTACCATCCCTGTCTTCATACATCGACTGCACACGGCTGGAGCGGAGGCTGGTGGAATCATTTACATTATGACTGTATACCGTAAAATGAAGTCCATCGAATTTATTCAACCCGTCATCCGTTCCAAACCACATAAATCCGTATTTATCTTTCAACACAGCGCTCACCGTGCTTGAAGAAAGGCCGTCTTTACTTCCGAAGTTCACGAAATGCAAATCCAGATTCTGTGCAGGCAATTCGGCAGAGAGGCAGATCAGAAATAAAATAAATACACTATAAATCAATTTCATGTGATAAATCTTCGCACTTCAAATACCCGCGCCCAATGAAAACGCAAACATTTCCTCAAGGTACGAATTTGATAGTTCTTTGTACGCCCCGGGAATGCTTCCCTTACGGCACAATATCATTAGCAGTGGTAGCATACAACCCTATCATTTGACCGGTAAAACCACCCGCAACATTTGTGGAGAGAATGTCACCAGAGACGGTGCCGCCAAGGTTTTCGAAATTCATACCGTCCGTTGAAAAATTAAACCGGTATTCGTCGCCATTGCCAGCCACCTGCAACTGGATAGGCTTCTTCAGCTCAACCTGCTTGCTGGCTACTACAGAAGATTTTCCATTTTCTGTACGTTCAAGTATGATATAATAACCGTTATCTTTCTTTGTTACACCAAACACATAATTGAACGATTCCTTCTGGTAACAGACCAGACCAGCCAGTTCCTTTTCTGAAGCCGGCAAATATTTCAATGTAACTGTCGCATCAAATGCCTTGTGTTGCTGACGGTGAAAAAGTGTGGAGGTAGGAACGTTTGATTTTATATTTGTTGCAAATGGTTTTATCCGCAGACCTTCTTTGGAAACAATTGCGAATGAATCACGCGGGCCCCGGATGCCAACCCACCGGAAATCGAGCGGACCTGTTAACTCATCTTTGAAAGTAAAGTTTCCATTCGGAAAGAACCCTGATTCACCCGTGCGGTTCGCCACACCTGCAGGCATTTTCAGCTTCGGCTTTATGGGTACCAATCCGTTTTCAAACACAGGAAATTCGCCCGACCAATCAACAGGCAGGATAAATGTTTCGCGGCCGATGGTCACCCTGTCTTTTTCATTTGGTCTGATACCGAGAAATACACCGTAATATTTGCCATCTTTTCCTTCTACCAGGTCGGCATGACCGGCCCAGTCCACTTTGTCTTTCCGGTTAGCCGGAAAATGACGTTGTGTAAGAATAGGATTACCGGGAGCGGGCTTGAAAGGTCCCTTTGGGCTATCACTTACAAAGATCACTTCGCTATGCCAGCCTCCTGTACCGCCTTCCGCACACATCAGGTAATAACGGCCATTCTTTTTATACATATGCGGGCCTTCAATCCAGATAGGCTTTTGCCGGATATCGACACCACCATCGACAATGATCTTATCTGAGCCAGCCACCACCTGGTCCTTTTCCAAATCATATTCCCAAAGCTTAATTACGCGGTGACCGTTATAAAGTTCCTTGCCTCGATCCGGCCCATCGTTGTGGACCAGGTAGGCCTTCCCATCATCATCAAAAAAAAGCGAAGGATCGATGCCTGCAAAGTTCAGCTTGTAGGGATCACTCCAGTTCCCCTTCAATGGATCCCTGGTCTTTACGACCATATTTCCCATTCCGCCAGAGATCTGCGTGGTGATCATATAAAATGTTTCATTATTCTTATTATACACGATAGCCGGCGCATAAATACCGCCGGAAATACCCGATCTCCCTACTTTCAATTGCGAAGGACGGTCCAGTACATGGCCAATCTGTTTCCAATTCACCAGGTCCATAGAGTGAAAAATCGGCACGCCCGGAAACATCGCAAAAGAAGAATTCACCAGATAATAATCATCGCCTTTGCGGGTAATGCTCGGATCCGGATAACAACCCTGCAATATCGGAGAATAGAACTCATCTTTCTCCAGTGGATTATCATTGTAAACACGATCATTGCCTTTGTATACAAACTGAGAGAACAACGGCAGATATTTCTGGGTCTTCTTGTTTTTCTGGGCGTCCGCATTAATAGAACAACACAGACCCGGAACCAACAGGAATGCTGACATTTTTTTCATTAGTCCAAAACCGGATACAACTGTTTTCATCATATGAATCTTGAATGGAAGGAAAATATTAATAGTCGTTTTACTTTTTAACATTATGGATGGCTTCATCGCCCTATCGGTTTTGCTTGGTTTTATTTAACTACCGGCGTATAATATTCCGGAGACACACCGCGGTTTCTCATTACAAGCGTATCGGTAGATGTTATCTGCATTAAGGAATTATCAATTGTATACTGCAGGTAAAGAGCATCTCTGTCCTGGGCTCCCCAACTGTTCTTTTCGCCCTTCTTGACAAATTTTCCGGTACCTGTTGCTGTATACCCTGTTCCCGCGGCGGAAATCGTGCAATTATCTTTATCATCAAAACTCAGGAGCAAATTCATGGGAATATTGGTACCACTTGCATCCGGGAAAGCAATCGGCAACTCTACCTGGCGTAATGATTTTGTAGTGGTATTTTTTACTTCGTCCTGTTCAACATATTGCTTTCTCCTGATTACTGTACGGTCAAGTACGCTGTTACCAGGTGTACCAACAATCACATCTTTACCCCGCCGCAGATAAAAGCCATGCCAGGGATTTACATATTTCAGGGCATATACAACAAAATCGCGCGGCTTTACTGTCCAGTTTGCATCGATACAACGGTTGGGATTGGCCACAGAAGGTATGCCCCGCAGAATGGAATCTGCCCCCTGTACGTTTTTCAAAACCAGTGGAATGGCGTAAGTGTTGACCAGGGAAAGCGGGTCATTAAAGAAAGCTTCGGTTAGCTGTACCTCCACTCCTCCGAGGATCTGCCCTGCTGGTATTGTTATCTTATTGCTTGCAAGAGTATAGTACGAAGCAGGCATCGGAATTACTTTTGCACCAGTGCTTGAAAAATACAG
>CBHEUU010000285.1:0-6529 GCA_965990355.1 uncultured Chitinophagaceae bacterium | reverse complement strand
AAGTTTTCAGCGCAGATTCCGCAGCACCCTGCCTTTCAATCGAATTCAGTGTATTACGCAACAAGTCTGTATAGCGCCGTGGATCATATTTCTTCGGTTTGGGAAAAGGCACCCGGTTATTCTGATCATTGGTCAGCGATAATCTGAAATTATATGCCTGGGTTTTATCATCACCGGAACCAACCGGACCAGGCGGGGTCCTTTGCACACCCGGCAATAATTTACCATTCTCATCATACGCACTTTGTGAACCGAATGCATCGCGCACACCGGCCGAATATTCATTGTACAGGCTCTGCGCTTCGCGGCCCACTATATAAGATGCACCGGCAAAAGCCATCAGGTCTCCTTCATAAGTAGCATCAATAAATACTTTACCGCTATACACTTTTCCATTTTCCATGGTAATGGATACGATCTGTCCATCCTTTTTCTTCACACCACCTTTTTCTTTCAGCCTTTGGCCATACAACACTGTCACCTTCGCTTCATTTACCATATCATTCAAGATCTTTTCAGCCACATGCGGCTCAGGGAACCATGCTGCAGAATCCTTCGCATTCGTTTTATAATATTTACCTGCACGCAGGTACACTTCTTTTACATACCCTCCTATCACGTCCTTACGTCCCAGATCAGTCGCTGAAAGCCCACCAGACACCATCCCGCCAATATGCTTCTTCGGCTCCAGTATCACCACCTTCATCCCCTCCCTTGCCGCGCTCACCGCAGCAATTACTCCTGAAGCCGTTCCTCCATATACTACCACATCATACGACTCCTCTGCTTTCCCGGGGTTCTTAAAAGAAAATAAGCCAACACACAACATCCCGGCTATAACTCCGTACCAGGTACTTTTTAATAAAACCTTTTTCATATTTATATACTGTATTTATCAATAGTTCGGATTCTGCTTAAAGTTTTCCTTATTTGTCGACAGATCCAATTCCGACTGCGGTATCGGGAACAGATAATGCCTGGCCGGATCAAAGCTTGTTGCTGTATTCACAATATTGGCATCATTAGCCGGCCTTGTTTTTTCCAGGAAGAACTCAAACTTGCCTGTTCTCGCCAGGTCAAACCAACGCTGGAATTCAAAACAAAGTTCTCTCGCCCTTTCCATCAATATCTCGTCGATAGTGATATCAGCTGCTTTATAATTCAGGAAACCCGGTGTGCTCGACTCAGGGATCGGTGAGCCATTCGCAGCAAGCCCTCTTGCCCTTTGACGCACGCGGTTGATCGCTTCCAGACCTTCGTCAGAGATCACACCATTCTTTTTATAATCCGCTTCAGCAAACATCAGCAATACGTCTGCAAAGCGAAGGATGATCACATTATTGGGACAATTGGAATAAAGATAAATGGATGATTCCTTCCAGCTATTACCCCAGCGGTATTTGGTAACACCACAACGGCCCAGCACGGTCTGGTTATACTTGTCAGGATTGGAAGTAGTACCCCAGATATAAGTTAAGGTGGAAGGCGCATTATTGGCAATATTCACCAATGAATCAGTAAGGTTCCACACCCTTCTTTTATCATAATCCGGTGAAGCCAGTGTAGGTTTATAATATTTATAAAACTTGGGAACATACACCAGGTCGCACTGGCCGATCATTGAATTGGTGTAATAAGCGGGGTTGCCATTAATGGTGCCACCGCTTGATATCATGCCCCACTCTTTCGTCCACTGCGTACCATAAGGCACCACAGGACTGAATTGCAGTTCAAATAAAGATTCGGCATTGGTATTCTTATTTTCAATTTTGAACACATTACCATACACAGGCAATAAAGAAGCGCCGCTGTTGTCTTTCACGTCTTTCAACACAGTCCATGCTTTTGTATACAATTCATTCACGCTTTCTGTAATTCCCTGGTAGCCTGGCACCCTGTTGGCTTCTTTGGCAGAGGCCATTGTGAGATACACTTTACCCAACAATGCTTTGGCAGCCCATTGGTTGGCATGACCATTATTGGTTTTTGCAGTAGGCAATACATCAGGTGATGAAGCAAAACTAAGATCACCCACGATCAGGTCATACACATCTTTGATAGGGCGGCGGGGAAGGCTGTAATCAAAATCACCGGTGATCGGCTGATCGATGATCGGCAATTCACCATAAGCCTGCACCAGCCTGAAATAAACAAAGGCACGGATAAAACGGGCTTCACCCACGACCACATTTCTTTCGGCATCTGTAATGGAAGTTACTTTTGCAGCTGCAGCGATCATGGTATTGGCACGGGCTGCGATCTGGAAATGCCGGATCCAGAATTCATAGATCGCACCTTCACTAACAGAAAAAGTATGGCGGTCAAAATTAAAACGGACACCGGATGAGCCTTTGAACATGCCTTCATCAGTACCCATTTCTGTCATGAATAAAGGTGTATTGGTATACACACCAAACAGGTCTTTGGCTGATGAGTACATACCTACAATACCCGCATCCAGGGTTACTTTGTCCACGAAAAAGTTATCGGATGTGTATTGGGTTTCCGGTTTTTCTTCCAGGAATTTTTTACAGGAAGTACCGAACACCGGCAGCAGGGCCAGTACCCATATCCATTTTTTTATTGATGCTGATTTCATATAGTAACAATCTTTAAAAATTAGAATTGAAGTTTTACACCCGCTGAATACACTTTTGATCTTGGATAAGATGCATAATCCAGTGAAGGCATCAGGTCACCAAATCCTCCCTGGCGCGTATTCACTTCCGGATCATATCCTGTATACTTGGTAGAGATCCAGAGATTTTTACCGCTTACAAAAACAGACAGACCGGTAAGTCCTGCCCTCTTCATCCACTTGCCCATGAAACCGTATGACAGGGTCACATCACTGAGGCGGATAAAGGAACCATCTTCGATCCAATCAGACAGCATCAGCAATTCTTCACTGCTGCCAGGCATACGGAACTTATTGGTTGGGTTACCCTCTTCTACCAGTGCACCACTTGTCATATCATATAATGAAGGCCTCCAGCTATCAGCAATGCCCTTTGTCATGTTGCCGGTATTACGTCCAGATTCCAAAGAGATCCTGTTGGCATTATATAATTTATTGCCATAGCTGTATTGCAGCACTACATTCAGGTTAAACCCTTTATAACTTACTGAGTTGGTAAAGCCTCCGGTAAACTTCGGCTGGCCCTGTCCAAGGATCACACGGTCTGATGTGTTGATGATGCCATCACCATTCTGATCAATAAAGCGGCGTGTGCCGGGGCGGATGGTATTGATGGCCTGTCCATTGATCATTGTTAATCCTGATGCAAGGATCTCTGCCTGCGATTGCCAGATTCCGTTTGTCTGGTAACCAAACCACTGCCCTATTGGTTCACCATTGCGGATCACAGCACTAGTGCCCACACCAGGTACTACACCAGGGTCCAGTCCCAGGTCTGCGCCAACATCAATCGCTTTTGATTTGTTGAAACCAATATTCGCATCCACATTCCAGCTGAGTCCCGGCTTGCTGATGATAAGTGCACCAACAGTAAATTCTATACCACTGTTCTGGATTGAACCAAGATTGGTCCAGGTGCTGCGGTAACCGCTATAACCAGGTGTTACTTTCTGGATCAGGAGGTCTTTTGTTCTTTTCAGATACCATTCTGCAGTGATGTTGATCCTGTTATCAAAGAGGCCGATATCAAGACCAGTATTCACCTGCGTGGTAGTTTCCCATTTCAGTGAAGTGTTCTCCGGTCTTTCCACCACTACACCATAATTAGGTGTGTTGCCATCCATTGGAGAAAAATAAGTGGCAATGGTTGATAACGTGAGGTAAGAAGGAATAGCAGTGTTACCACTTTGTCCAACACTCGTGCGCAGTTTCAGATTGCTCACGGGTTTAACACCTTTCATGAAATTTTCATCAGATATACGCCATGCCAGTGCAGCGGATGGAAAGTAAGCCCATTTATTATTCTTGCTGAAACGGGATGAACCATCTGCGCGGAAAGTAGCAGTAGCAAGATAACGTCCTTTATAATTGTATTCCACACGGCCGAGGAAAGAGGCCATGCTCCATTTGGTAATATTATAGGTAGGAATGATGGGTACAGTACCATTTTGCAAACCATATACACCCAGTATCTCCACATCGTAATCCTGGTTTTCTGCCGTGATCAGGTTCAGGTTGCTTTTTTCAAAGATGGCACCGGCCACTGCATTAAACAGATGGTCCCTCCCGATACGTCCTTTATAATACAAAAGGTTTTCATTCATGAACCGGTTGGTGGTGCCGCGTGATAAGTAAGCACGGCCATTATATCTTGAACCTGCTGACGTGTATTTGGGATAATACGCATCGGTGTTCACATTATTGGAAGTAAAGTTGCCAGTTGAACGGAAACTGAAATTCTTGTTGATATTCCATTCCACCGCCATACGCGCCAGCCATTCCATGCTGTATTTTTTATTGGTAATATTCCTGGCGAGGGAATAAGGGTTGGTGGTGATAAATCCTTCCACATCTGCATTGTCTTCTATATCTGTTACAGTCAGAGGCTGTACAGGTGGCTTGGCCAGCATGCTCGATACAATGGCGTTGGAGGTAACACCACCATTCAATGTATTTGCAATAAAGCCGTTTGTTTCACTGCGGGTGTAAGAAATATTGCTGGTCACTGTTACAGTAGGCGCCAGTTTTTGCTGAAAGTTGAAACGGCCATTATATCTTTTATAATTACTGAATACCACTAAACCGCCCTGGTCAAGGTAACCACCCAGAAAAGAAAACTTGGTGTCTTTTGAACCGCCTGTTGCACTGATCCGGTATTCCTGCACGGAGCTGTTCTGGAACATCGCACGCTGCCAGTCAGTATTGGTGCTATCAGGACTGGAATATTTTTCCCAGTCATGATAAGTCTGATCAAGCGCCACACCCCAGAAACCACCGGGAGTTCCCAGCGGGCTATCACGGAAATAAGTATATCCGGTTTGTGTAGTAGCTGGCACATTGGGGTCCGAAGCGCTTGCAGGAGAAAAAGTATAACCTGAAGCAAGGAAACGGGCGCGTGCATACTCGGGTGCATTCAACAAGCCGAACAGATGGCCTGGCCTTTGAAAAGCCATATTGGAATACAGTTCAAGCCGGGTCTTTCCGGCTTTACCGCTTTTAGTAGTAATAAGAATAACACCATTGGCACCACGCGCACCATACATAGCAGTACCGGATGCGTCTTTCAATATTTCCACAGATTCAATATCACCGGGGTTGATATTATTGATATCATCCTGCAACACTCCATCAACAACAAATAATGGAACGCTTCCGGCGCTAACGGAACTGGCGCCGCGGATGCGGATAGTATTTTCAGAACCAGGCGTACCATCATTCTGGGTGATCTGTACACCGGCAGCTTTACCTTTCATGGCATCGGCGAGTGAAAAAATAGTCCTGTCGGACAAAGATTCTTTGGAGATGGAAGAGACGGAGCCTGTAAGGTCTTTTTTCTTAGTGGTGCCGTAGCCGATCACGACAACATCATCGAGATCGCCGAGCTTTACCTGCATGGTTACATCAATAACAGCCCTGCCGTTCACTCTTTCCACAGCGGGCTCCATGCCTACATAGGAAAACACCAGCACAGCACTGTCTGATGATAAATTAAAGGTGTAAGTGCCGGCCGCAGTGGTCAGCGCTCTTTTGTTGGTTGCTCTTTCACGGATGGTAACACCCTGCAAAGGTGTTTTATTAATATCCGTAACGGTACCGGTTACCGTTCTGTTGGATTGAGCGTAAGCAGGCAGCCCTGCGAAGGTGGCAAGCAGGCAACCTAATACAGTGAAAACAATGATTGCATTTCTCTTTTGCATGATTATGGCATTAATAAGCAAAGTCAATAAATATCCAGCCGGGCTACGCTGGCACCTTTTTATGGGCACGTACCCGTTGTTCGTGAGAACTATTCAGCATTAAGGCCGGTTGTTAAGGCAACTGGCTGGGGTGGCTGAAAGAAAATAGTGTTGATAAGGTTGAATGGGAAGGGAGCAAACTTCTCGGGCTGATAAAATGATGTAGCATGGCAATCGCAATTTTGAGGTTTGGGACGTGCTAATTCGTTTTAGCAGTGTGAAAATAAGAGTTTTTTCTGTACTGCCAAATATTTTTTGCAGAAAAGTTATTCCCGCAGAAGATGAAGGAATTATAAATATTGAAGGGGTTTGGTTTTAGTGCCTTGCGTAGAATGTCCCACTAAGACAACAAAGACCACAAAGAAAAGTATTTCATGCTGATGGCTTACATCAAGAAAAATCCTTTGTGGTCTTTGTTGTCTTAGTGGGATAATTTCCTTTACCCGATCATGACGCCTCTTTAGTATTTTTGATCTTTAAACAATTATCTAAATGGCTACCGATATAAAATGCCCGAATTGTGGTCACCAGTTTGAACCTAATGATGCAATAAGGGAAGAAGTGGAAAAAGAATTACGCTCCAAAGCTGCAGACTGGCAAAAGAAAAAGAATGAAGAGTTCCAGGTTAAACTGGAAGAAGAAAGGAAGCGCATGC
>CBHEUU010000284.1:0-6539 GCA_965990355.1 uncultured Chitinophagaceae bacterium | reverse complement strand
TCTCACCTGGCGCGTCCATACTCATTACTACAGCGCCGGATTCATATAAACTAAGACGCAGCTCCAATAAAGTGCTGCGCCAGCTTAATCAATCACTGACCAACTATTGCAATAAGAATTATATCCCCTTATGGGATTTATACCGCATCACCAACGGCTATGGATCTGCTTACAGCTGGTCAAAACGGGGCCTGATGAACCGCGACAGGATCCATTTCACTGCAGAAGGGTACCGATTGCAGGGTTCTCTTTTATTCAATGCGCTTGCAAAAGGGTATAACAGTTATATCAGCCTTTACGAAACAGCCAACTAAGAAGCACGGCTCTTTGTATGGGAAATGCTTTCGATCCAGCCCTTCACTTCTTCTATACTTTTATGCATCTTCTTCGACAACCTGTTAAGTAGCTCGTCTTCTTTACCCGGTACATACAAAAGATCGGCATCCGTAAGATCATAATTCACTTCTTTGATCTTTTCCTTCACTTCTGACCAGGGAGTTTCTAGTTTTAATGCGTTGCTCATAGGTCATAATTTCTGTATAGAGATCAATATTCAAGCCACTTCCCGGCTAATGCTCCTGATTGTACCGTCTTGGGGGTATTGCACTCCGTAAAGCATTTATCTATTTTTCACCGCATTTTACCAACCACCGTCTATGAAATCATTATTTCTATCCGCAATCTGCTTTTTAGCAAGCTTATGCACACAGGCCCAGGGCGAATGGACCGCTGTTTTAACTGACAATAGCGCAGGCCAGGCCTATAATTCATTTAAATCATTGACCGAACTGGAAGAGTTTATCCGCGAACAGGCCAAAAAAGACCGCGTTATCAGCGAGGTTGTTTATGGCGATGGAAAGTGGTATGCTGTTGCCACTTACACTTCCGTTAAAACAAATATCAGCTGGAAATGGGATGCCACTTTTCCTTCAGACTGGGTAGAAGAGCGCTGGAAGGAGGAAAAATATATCACCAAGATAACTTATGGCGATGGACAATGGTTTGTGGTAATGACGGACCAGACACCCTACCAGGACCAGAGCTGGGGAAAAAGAACCACCTGGGATGATGCAATAAAATATGTCAAGGGAAAATGGGAAAAAAATACGAAATACAATATCACAGATATCGCTTATGGCAATGGTCTTTGGTATATCATAATGTCCGTGTTGAAAGAGTATGAAGCGCAATCCTATAAAGAAAGCGAAACATTCCCCGACACCTGGATCGACTCAAAATATAAAGAAAACTACAATATCACTTCCATCGAACATGATGGAGAGAAATGGTATGTGGTAATGACAAAACATGCCAAAGATCTCGGAGAAACTATTTTTAATCCCCAGGAAGACTTCCCCGAAACAAAGATCAAGGCACAATGGGATAAATCAAGACGGATCAGTTCGCTGGTATATGTAAGAGATGAGTGGGATGAGATTTTTGGAACATCACCAAGCGAAAAAACAAACAAGCAAAAAGCCGCCGATAATCTGGCTGCAAAAGATTACCCTGCTGCTATCACCTATTATAAAGCAGCCATAGAAGAAAACAGGTCAGATGAAGTATTATGGAATAATCTGGCCTGGGCAAAATACCTGAATGGTAATTGCCCGGATGCATTAAACGATGTGGACAAAGCCATTTCCCTGAAAAGCACCTCTTATAATAATCACACCAAGGCATCCATTCTTAAATGCCAGAATAAATGCGCCGAAGCAATCAAATACTTCGATGAGGCTATCAGGCTTTACCGGAAGGAACATGAAAAATTCACCTCTGGTGACTATTATGCCGACCGGGCTGATGTAAAAAGATGTATCGGCAATTACTCTGGTGCCATAGAAGACATTGAATTGGCCATAACCATCGAGCCTTATAACAGCAAACTCAAGGAAACCCTGAAAGAGTTGAATAAACTGGCAGGGAACAGATGACGAAGTCACCCCGGACCAGGTTTTAATTCACTCACAGTTGTAGTTCATTAAGATCCGGGGTCTCCGCGTCCTTCTAGAACGGCAGATCATCATCACTCGTAAAAGAAGTATTATGCACATCTTCTTCTGTAGGTGATGCACCTGCTGCATTGGCTGCTTCAATCTTCCAGGCTTTTACATCTGTATACCAACGACCATTATACTCGCGGCTTTCAATATCAAATGAAATAGTGAGGGATTTGCCGATCTGCAACTGGCTGGTATTGATCTTATCTCCCCATACGGAAATACAGACTTTTTTAGGGTACTGGGCGGCTTCCGTTTCCACAATAATGTCCTGCTTTTTCCATTCCCCGTTTTTGCCGGTGCCGGTTTGCAAAGGCAGCAATTGTATCAGTTTAGCGGTAAGTTGCACGTGCTTATATTTTTAATGATGTAAGTGCAAAATTACGGCCCTTTATTTAATCAATTTCCTCCTGTTTTCCCCGGTTTTTCACCATACAATGAGGCAGCACCATTAAAACTGCAGATAGATCGGCATTACCGGTTCTGCGGATTTGAAATATCCATACAGAACGACAAATACAAAGAAAACAGCGATATAAGCCGGAAGCGGTATTTTTCTGAAACGGCTGATCACCTGGTCTGCATAATCATCCGGAATTGCATGCAGCAGATAAGCTATTCCCATCATCACCAGCACCGGCCAGTAATTGTTGGCAAATGCCGGCCATACAGAAAGGCTGAAATCATACCCGATCTGGTGCAACATGACCATGGCCGTATCAAAATCAGCCGCTTTAAAAAACACCCAGCAGAAACATACGAAATGAAAAGTGATCAGTATGGCCAGTGCGCTGTACCACCAGCTGTTTTTTACATTTTTAAATGCACGGCCCGTCAGCAACATCCATATTTTATGAACAGCCAGGGATATACCATGCAGTGAACCCCAAATGATAAAATTCCAACTCGCTCCATGCCAGAACCCGCCCAGCAGCATCGTGGTAAGCAGGTTCATATTAGCAGCTACCCCTTTCTTTTCTTTGGCAATGATGGCTGGCAGCAGGAAGAGCAACAGGATACCCGCACTCAGCAAAGCCGCTTGCCACCAATTCATCTTGAACAGGTGCTGACCGGCAAGAAAAATACCGGCAAAAAACAGGATGGAGAATATCCAGGTGCCTGCGGTGCTTTTGCGGTTACCGCCCAGCGGAATGTAGAGGTAATCTTTCAACCAGGAAGAAAGCGAAATATGCCAGCGCCGCCAGAATTCAGTAATGTTCTTACTTTGGTAGGGTGACAAAAAGTTGGTGGGGATGGTAAAGCCCAGCCATTTCGCAATGCCGATGGCCACATCACTATAACCGCTGAAATCGCAATAGATCACAACAGCGTATCCATACACTGCAAAAAGATTTTCCAGGCCTGTATAGCGGGAAGGATCATCAAAAATATAATTGACGAAGTTGAGTGTAATAAAATCGGAGATCACCAGCTTTTTGAAAAGCCCGGAAATGATCAGGTAAAAACCTTTGGCAAAATCATTTTCTGTAATAATGTAAGGCTTGTTGATCTGCGGCACAAAATCATGCGCTCTTACAATAGGGCCCATCACCAGCTTGGGGAAAAAGGAAAGGAATAAAAGATAGTCGCTGAATTTCTTAGCCGGTTCAAACTGACCACGGTATACATCAATGGTATAGCTCAGGTTTTCAAATGTGTAAAAGGAAATGCCTACCGGCAGCAGAATGTTCAATGGATTGAACCCGGCACTGAACAGGTCATTGCTGATGGAAATAAAGAAATTGGTGTATTTGAAATAAAACAGCAAACCCAGGTTGAAAACGATGCTGCAGATCAGCAGGGCCTTCTTTTTTGCTTTATTCGTTTGCCTGAAAATGGCATTGGACAGCACAAAATCAACAATAGCTGAAAGGATGACCAATCCTACAAAATAACCGCTGGCCTTATAGAAAAAATAAAGGGAGAAAAAACAAAAGATATAACGGCGCACGTTAAAGTTGTTCCTGAAACTGTAATAAAGTGCGATGAAAATGGCGAAAAAGAAAACAAAAAACCCGTTATTAAACAACAATGGGTTGTCCTTATCATATAAAAACTGGCTCCAGAAAGCATCTAATTCAAACGAAGGCATAGAGACGACCCATTATTCTGCGAATAAACGTCAATTCTTGATAATTATTAAACTGTAGAATCAAAAGTATACTTAAAATCTTTTTTACTCTGACAAGCACAAGCTAATCTATCCAAAACGACCCCTTCCCGTCTTCCCGCCTTACCGGTAAGAATAAAAAAACGGGAAGCAAATTTTTTACCGGTAAGGCGGGACGGGGTCGTTCCGGTTGAAGGGTAAGATTGATTATGTAACAGTGTTACTTTGTGTATTTCTGTAAATCCCGCATTATCGCATCAAAAAGATGGTGCGCCAGCACCTCCGCTCCGCGGTGGTTCGGGTGAACATAATCCTGGTTGGCAAGAGAAGGTTTCATTCTGGCCCATTCCACAATGGAATTGGTGCCACCCATGGCTGCAAACTGGTTGTAAAAGCTGCTGTTCGTTTCATAAGCCAGCAGGGCTTGCACTTTCACCAGCGAATCAATGCCGATAGCAGATTTATACTCGCCACCATAACGGAAAGCCCGGTCGGCTGTGCTTACCAGCAGGAAGTCGCTATTGGGAAAACAGTTCCTTAGCTTCTTTACCACCGGCAGCATTACACGTGCATACCAACTGAAGTTTTTATCATTGGGACGGAATAACAGGTTCACACCATATTGAAAAATGATCAGGTCGTAAGGATTGTCCTGCGCTATCGCACTCAGGAAAGCAGAATCAATACGGGCAAACTCGATACCGGTAATTCCCCTGAAAGAAAAATTGTCGACAATAATACCCGACTCGGACTCAAAGGAAATGCCGTATACCGGCAATTGCGGATCACTCAGGCCGAGCTTCACTGTACGATTCAGATCATTTCCCAGCAGTATCCTGTTAAGCGGCCTGTCCGGATGAATGGAAACGGAATTGTTGTTAACGGTTATATTTACGGGTGCGGATGAAGGGCCGCACAGCAATGACTTTTCCAGGATGGCCGTACTGTCTTTTATCGTCTGATCGGTCATCTGCACTGATGCGCCATTGGCGCGGAAGAGATGGCCTGACAAATAGAGGTGACTGGATTTCCCTTCTTTAAAGTTTTCTTCCTCCCAGTTGCCGGCATTGCTGGTGGAAACGGTTTGCCTGAATTTGGCAACCGGTGATTTAATAGGTACGAAGCCGACACCGCTACCACCAAAGGTTTGCTGCAATAATTGCCGGAAGGTTTGTGTGAGCAGGTCGCCTTCAATCATGCTGTCGCCGAAATAGGCGATCCTCACTTTTCTTTTTTGCCCGCTGCGCAATGCCTGCAGTTTTTCCAAAAAGCTCTGCATGGATGCGGTAGTAGTATCAGCATTGAAATCAGTTATAAGTCGTGGTTGCTGGTAAAGCGTGAATTCTTTACTGGGTATCTTTTCAACTACCACAGGAATGTTGTTGCTATCAGCAGCAGCAGCAATTTGAATGGTGTCTTTTGCAGGCTTTACTACATCGCCCACGAGGTTGACACGGTTGAATGGCATCCATTCAAACCCCAAAAAAATACCGGCAACAGAAAGGAGCAGGAATAACCCGACACTGTATACCACAAACAGGAAAACACGGCGGCTGCTGTTCATAAATCAACTAATGATGAGTTGTAGAAAGTTTATTTCTCCGTATGGCCCCGTTAATTCTTTTTTTCCATTCTTCGGGCATTTCAGAATAACCGGTCTTGCTGATGGCATCAACCCATACACGGTAATCTTTATTTCCTTTGAGAGTTGAATAGAATTTGCGGCGGGAAAGCAGTTGGCAGAAATCTTCATAAGAATCCGCTACCTGGCTGTACTGCTTATAACGGCTTTTTATTCCCTTTGTTTTAAGCAGGTTATTTTTTCCTACGATACCAAAATGGTTGTTGAGCATTTTAGCGTTGCGGCTGGAGCCTGAACCGGATTCAACAATGGCCACCCCGAGCATAACGGCGGCAGGGAAGTCGTATATGGCAGCCAGGGAGTCGGCAAGCGGCCTGTATTTTTTAACATATTTCGATTGCCCATGCAGGCATTGGAAGGCAAGACAGAGGAGGACCAGTGCACAAGCTTTCGTTATTATGGTTTTCGCAGGCATCATTTGGGGGTAAATATAATATTCGGGGGGCTATTTTACAATCGGGAGCCCTAATACAAAAAACCTTGCCACGGGCAGGCGGTAATCGTTTATTTTGCAAAAAATTACGCGGATGGAAACAAGAATGCTGATAGATAAGGACAGTGAATTGCAGGAAATAGCCATACCTGATCATCAACCGCAGAATAAAGTAGTCCGTTTTGCAGCAAAACTGATCTCTTATATCTCCCATCCTCTTTTTGTTCCGGTATATATTATATGGTTCCTGCTCAGCACGCAGCCTTATATGTTTGCCCAGTTCACGCCGGCTGAAAAGGTGATTGCGCTGGTGCGTTTTTTCATTATTTATAGTTTTTTTCCGCTGATAACGGT
>CBHEUU010000283.1:0-6542 GCA_965990355.1 uncultured Chitinophagaceae bacterium | reverse complement strand
ATTATTAAATATAGTGTGGTTACAGCAGAATTTAAATTTTCTTTTTCTTTTTTATATCAATCAATTTTAAACTACAATACTTACAGCAGTATCTACAAACAATTGTAAGTATCAAATAAGTTATGTAGTTACTAATAGTAGTATTTTGTTGTGTTTTTCATTTCATTCACTTACTAACATATAACATCAGAATTGATCACAGACCGCCGGGAACTTCCCAATCCTGCCGTTTACTGTATCGAATCAGGACTTAGCTTTCCCATTGATGAAACTTTATTGCCAATCGCCAAGCGAAGCCTGGTGAAATTTATTACCATACAGGCTGCAGCCTAGCAGATGACACAAAATAAAAAGGGTTGAAGAAATACTTCAACCCTTTTTATTACTATCGTTCCTGATTTATTTAACGATATCAAGACCCCAATCTTTTCCTTTCTTCACAGCCGGCACACCTTCCACGATCCATTTGGCAGGCTTCTCTCCTTTCAGCAACCAATCGAAATATTGCTGCTCCCTGATCTGGATGTCTTTCCTGTTTTTCCTTTGCACCAGGTTATGCGCTTCACCATTATAGTTGAGCATCCATACCTGCTTGCCCAGGCGGCGCATGCCGGTAAACAATTCTATGCCCTGGTACCAGGGTACAGCACCATCTGCATCATTGGCCATGATCACCAATGGCGTTTTCACTTTGGGCAAATGAAAAAGCGGTGAGCTCTCAATATACAACTCCGGTTTTTCCCAAAGTGTAGCACCAATACGGCTTTGCGTTCTTTCATACTGGAACTGGCGGTTAGCTCCGCTTTCCCAACGGATACCACCATAAGCGCTGGTCATATTGGCTACAGGAGCACCGGCCCAGGCTGCTTTAAATATGTCAGTCATGGTCACCAGTTGCGCTACCTGGATGCCTCCCCAGCTTTGACCCTGTATGCCCATATTCTTACTGTCAACCCATTTGTATTTGGACAGGTCTTTCGCTGCGCTTACAATATAATCATACGCGCTTTTGGCCGGGTGACCAATTGTGTAACTGATATCCGGAGCAAATACAAGATAACCACGGCTTACAAAAAAGGAAATATTCAGGCGGCTTGGCGTGGGTGAAGGCGCCTGGTATCCATATAATCCATCTGATAACTTTTCATAGAAATAAAAGATCAATGGATATTTTTTAGTGGAATCAAAATCTTCGGGTTTGTACAGGATACCTTCTGATGGTTTGCCCGTAAAAGTTTTCCATTTGTAAAGCTCAGCTGTACCCCAATTGTATGCAGACTGTTGCGGGTTGATATAAGACAACCGTTTTGAAGAACCCCCAACTGTTCCTGTGTACAGGTCAGGAGAACGAACGTAGTTCTCTTTGCTGTACAGGTAAGTTTGAGCATTCTTGGCCCGCATCAACTGTCCGATGCTCACGCCTGAATCGGCACTTACAGGCGACAGTTTATACTTTCCTCCTTCCGGTTGGTATTCCCATATACCGGCTTTCTTGCTTATATCACTGAATGTTCTGAACAGAATTGCCTGGCCTGGTTCAATAGCCCTTTCTTCCCGGTCAACCTGTTGATAACGGTAACTGGTTTTGGCAGCACGTCCGCTAACGAATAAAGAAGGTGCATAAGCATTGCGGGGACTTACCTTCCAAACGCTGTAGCGGTCATAAACATACACAGCTTCTTCATCTTTTTGCCAGCGCATAATGCCATAAGGAGCAGGATCCGTTGGAGAATCATTGTCCTCATCATACAGCGCTGTTTTTATACGGGAAGTGATATTGCGGGTTGAATCTCCATCGAAGGAAAAATAATTTCTTGATTTATTATCATACCATACGATATACTTTCCGGTAGGGGATACATAAGCGGGAGTTGTATTCCCGTTAAGATCTTTTTTAATCAGCTTTGTTGCTCCTGTTTTCGCATCGATGGCATAAATATCCTTTATGGTATTACCAGCCCACTGGCTTTCGATCCGCCGGCCGATATCCGTAATGCCAACAAAAACATCTCCATCTCCCTGGCCTGATTGATACACCATAGGGATTTCTTCTGTTCCCAACTGGCTTACTTTTTTATTCTCCACATCATACACTGCCAGGTAATTCTGCTGGAGATCACGTTGCAAACGGCTCAATTGCACTGTTTGCAGGTAATCATCTTTATAATGCCATACATCCAGCTTCACCAGGTCCATTTCTACCAGCGTAGTATCTTTTGGTGGTTGAACCGGAGCAGTGCCAAAAAATAAACGTTTACCGCTTTTGCTGAAACTTACCGCTCCGTTTTCACTTACGGTTGATCCGCTTTTTACACCAGCTGTGTTTTTATCAACCAGTGCTACAGCAGTGTCCATGCCTTCTTTGAAATACCACAGCTTATAGAATTTCTGCAACTCTTTTGGTTTGGCATCCCTTTCTGCAAGAAAAGCCACCTGTGTGCCATCTTCAGACAATGCAAAGTTTTTGAATTCATTCCCACCTGTGCTTATAGTATCCAGTTTGCCTTTTACAAGATCATACAGTAACACATGTGCTTTGCTTAAGGAATCTTTAGGATTGCGGGCCTGCTCCATCAGCAGTTTTCCTCCTTTATCATTGAATTGATATTCCAGGATGTATTTGAAAGTCTTTTGTTCATTGTTGCCCAGGTTGCGCAATACCAGGTCGGTACCTGCATCGGCGGTGGAAGGGGTGGCTTCATCTCCTTCTGCATCGAAGGCGGCCCATTCTTCCATCTCATCATCCTTATTGCTTTTCTTTTTGGGCATTGCAGCAATCACGTTCTTCAGTGAATCAATTACGTGATTAAGGCTGTCTGTTATTTTCTTTTCATTATTGGCAGGGCGTGCATTTCTTGCGGGAGGTTCAATAGCTTTTTCGAGATGATAGGCGACCCAACCAGCCCCTTCATCCGGCGTTTTAAAATTCTTTATGCGGGCTACTTTCCACACACTGTCTTTGCCCAGTTCAATAATGCCCAGTGAATCCTTAGGGCTTTCATCTGGTTTTTTCTTTTTGACACGGGCTTCCTTCGCGTCTTTAAAGAAAGGGCTTATCTTAAAGATCACGTAGCGGTTATCTTCCGTGATCACGGCATCTCCGCCGCGGGCAATGATCTTTTTATAAGAAGCATCGGCCGACTGGACTACCAGTTGGTTGTCGCCTTCCTGTACATTCACACTATACACAACCCATTTGCCGTCATTACTGATCATGCGCTGGCCAATACTTTGCCAGCCGTCGTAAACCGTATGGTCCATTGGCTTCTTTTGTGCCAGCACGGAATGAATGGTAAAAAAACAAAGAAGAAAGAAAGTCGTTTTGGTCATCAGCAGAAAGTTTAGGTTTTAAAAATACTACTCGCCCGGGAATTTTCCCCGGCCGGAAAAAGATCAGAAGCAAACGTTTGCAGGCCCGTTATTTTCAGAGTTAAGATGCAGTGGTGTCTGGCAATGCAGTGGCTTTCCGTTCCAGTTTTATGAGCAGGATAACATGCAATACCAATACGGCTACTATGACGCCAAAACCCAGGTAAAACCAGCGACTGAGGTATTGATTTTCATTATAAACCACGAAAGCGAGGATGATACCATACACTGGTTCCAGGTTGAATGTAAGATTTACGGTAAAAGCCGACAAACGCTTCAGCGCGCTGGCCGAAAGACGGAAAGCCAGTACAGAACAAAACCACGACAGTACCAGCAGCCAGAGCAGGTCTTCCCAACCCGGCAGGAACCGGCTCGCAGGGAAGCGTTGCAGATAAAAAGGCAGGAGCATGGATAAAGTAATAAACCCGCCGGTTATCTGCCAGGTCAGCATTGTTTCCACATTGATCCTTTGCAGAAAGCGGCGATTGAAAATAGGAAAGAGACAGGCAAGAAGAGCCGAGATGATGCCGAGTATGATACCTGTTTTGTATTGCGTATCGAAATGAAAAATGATATAGATCCCACCGATCGTGATCAGTCCAAGCAGCAGTTCCATCCAGTTCATTTTCTTCCGGAGTATAAGCGGTTCCAGCAATGCCGTGAAAAAACCAATGGCAGAAAAACAAACCAGCGCCACAGATACATTAGCGTATTTGATGGACCCATAAAATGTTACCCAATGAAGCGCTGCAATAAATCCTACTCCACCAATTTTTAAAATATCCACCAATGGAATCCGCTGCAATCTTTTTGCTGCACCATATATCACCCACATGGTAAGCGAGGTGAACAAAAGGCGGTACCACACGATCATGCCTTCGTTCATACTTATTAAACGGCCGAGTATACCGGTAAAGCCAGCGAGAAATACAGCAATGTGAAGCTGAAGAAATGCTTTTTTCATTAAGTGAAATGATGAATATTGAACATTGATTATTGAATATTGAATATTTTAACACGCATAATATTCAATAATCAATGTTCAATATTCAACGCTCAATGTTTAGGGAAAATACAGAATAAGAATCACTTTCCTTCGGCGATCATTTCATTTTTTCGTATCGGGGAAATACCGACGCCCTGGGTGTTCTGCACCCTTTTTCTGTAATTGGTAAACAGGCTATGCCAGCGGAGTTTGAGCACGCCCAGTATGCCTTCTTTTACGATGCCTTTATTCATTTTAGACACACCATAAGTTCTGTCCTGGAAAATGATAGGTACTTCTTTTATCCTGAAACCGAGTTTCCAGGTGGCAAATTTCATTTCTATCTGGAATGCATAACCGGTGAAGGTGATCTCATCGAGGTTGATGGTTTCCAGTACTTTTTTCTTGTAGCAAACAAAACCTGCAGTCGGGTCTTTCACCGGCATCCAGGTGATCATTCTTGTGTAAAAGGATCCGCCTTTTGATAGAGCAATACGGTTGGCCGGCCAGTTGACAACACCACCACCCTGCACATATCTTGAACCTATGGCAAGGTCAGCACCTTCATATTTGCAGGCCTGGTATAAACGGGAAAGATCATTGGGATTATGGGAAAAATCGGCATCCATCTCAAAAATGTATTCATAATCATGGGCTATGGCCCATTTGAACCCATAGATATAAGCAGTGCCTAAGCCCAGTTTGCCTTTTCTTTCGGTAATAAATAATTGACCCGGAA
This sequence comes from uncultured Chitinophagaceae bacterium, assembly GCA_965990355.1. Classification (GTDB taxonomy): domain Bacteria; phylum Bacteroidota; class Bacteroidia; order Chitinophagales; family Chitinophagaceae; genus Terrimonas_A. The sequence goes on along the minus strand of CBHEUU010000283.1, from coordinate 1,449 downwards.
ATTTGGGTTGAAGGTCCTTAACCAATTGAGCGGTGCCATCCGGAGAGCCGTCATCAATAACCAGTACATGGAAGTTTTCCCGGAGATTGAATATGGCGTGAAGAATGTTGCTGATATTCTCGCGCTCGTTATACGTCGGTATGATGACAAGTTTTTCCACTATAATCAAATGCCTGAAGTAGCGAATTTACGAAAATCAGCGTAGACGACCTGTTAAAAATTTACACAACGAGTTAACTTTCTTACGCTTTCTTCAACATGGTACGGGTATAGATCTCGGTCAATTTTTGCTTGGTATGCTGTGGGAAATCGCCCTTCATCATCCAGTCATAATACTGTGGTTCCGATTTCAGTACATCAGCTACTGCCCGGCCTTTGAATTTGCCAAAATTGAACACTTCCACACCATTTTCCATTACAAAACGGCGGGCAAAGTCCACAATCACTTCTTCACCAATGGTTTTTAAAATGGAGTCTACTGTATGGCCCAGTACAGGGTAGCGCTCTATCTGTGCTTCCAGCACTTCATGAGTAGCTGAGGCATCTGCTTCAGCGCTATGGGCTCCTTCGAGATTTTTGCTGCAATAGAATTTGTAGGCGGCGCTGAGTGTACGCTGCTCCATCTGGTGGAATATTTTTTGAACATCTACCAGCTTTCTTCCTTTTGTGTCAAAGTCCACCTGCACCCTTAAAAACTCTTCTACCAGCAGGGGAATATCAAACCGGTTGCTGTTGTAGCCGGCAATATCACAGCCATCCAGCACCTGCTTCAATTCATTAGCCACCTGCTTGAAAGTAGGCGCATCCTTCACCATTTCATCAGTAATGCCATGCACATCGGAAGAATTCTTTGATATCGGCATTTCGGGATTGATGAGCTTTCTTTTTACACTCTTGCTGCCATCCGGGAGGATTTTAACAATTGCGATCTCAACGATACGGTCTATGCCCAGGTTTGTTCCTGTAGTTTCAAGATCAATAAAGGCAAGCGGTTTGGTCAGCTTCAACATCAGTTCTAGTAGTTTCTCTTAAAAAATCTGGCGGTAAAGGTAGGGCTTTGTTGTTTTTTGCAAAATCAAATTTGGGGGGTCTGCATTTTAACAGACCGGTCTGGGGTAGCGCTATGAAAAACGGGGACCGGGTGCTATATTTGCATAATAAATAACGTTTAAATGCGTTATGTACACGATAAATACCCAAAAATGAAAATGAAATCCTTTTTTGCAGCTTTTCTCCTGGTAGTGCTGGCCCTTGCAGTTACATCCTGCTATTCTTCCCGCAGAAATGGTTGTCCTGCAACCTGGACTTCCAACTCCCCCGTTTCAAAGAATAAAAGCTAAAGCCCTTTGATGTTGATATAGTTCACCAAAGCAGCGGTATTCTTCAGCTTTAATTTCTTGAGGATATTATAACGGTGAACCTCTACCGTTTTTAAAGAGATATCCAGTT
>CBHEUU010000282.1:0-6543 GCA_965990355.1 uncultured Chitinophagaceae bacterium | reverse complement strand
CTTTTTGGATGAAGGTTCATTGATGTACACGAAGCATCCGATTAACGAATACAATAGCGATAAAACATTTCAAAGTTTTTCCGTAAGAGCAGGCACGCAACCCGGCGACCCGAAGAAATTGGTAGCAGCATTACTCAATTTGGCTGATATGAAAAATCCGCCCGTGCATTTAATTTTAGGACCTGACAGTTATAACATGATAACGGATAAGCTGGTTAAAAACCTCGAAGAATTTGAGGCATATAAAAGTATTTCGATGTCCACGAATTTGCAATAAATTCAGTGAGCGAAAACAACCCGTCATTGTTCTTTCGTATAAAGAAAATCAAGATGAAGACTGAAAAGCCGTATAACATAAAATCGATTTCGGAATATCACAGTTTGTTAGGTGTTGAAAAGCCCAAACATCCTTTAATCAGCATCATCAGCCATGAAAGTGTCAAACATTATAACGATGAAAAGCTGAGGAATAAAACGTATAATTTTTATACGATAAGCCGAAAGATCAACTATGACGGAACAATGAAATACGGGCAGCATTATTACGATTTTCAGGAAGGTGCAATGGTGTTTCATGCTCCAAAACAAGTTATTGTATCTGAATTAGCTGAAGATGCGCATTTAAAAGGCTGGACGATGTCGATACATCCTGATTTTATGAGAACATATCCTTTGGATAAAAAAATTCATCAATATGGTTTCTTTTCTTATGCTGTAAATGAGGCCTTACACTTATCGGATGATGAATCGGATATCGTCGAGCGTGTGATGGATACTATTCGTAAGGAATACAATTCGGGCATAGATGTTTACAGCCAAGATATTTTGATTTCCCAAATAGAACTGCTTTTAAATTATTGTAACCGGTTTTACAACCGCCAGTTTATTACGAGAAAAGCCGTTAATAGTGAATTGCTGGTCAGGTTTGAAAAGATCCTTTCAGATTATATCAACAACGGCGATTTGCAACAAAAAGGCGTTCCTTCGGTGCTGCATTTCGCCCAACAGTTGAATATGTCTGCTAATTATTTAAGCGATATGCTGAGAACCCTCACAGGACAAAGCACGCAACAACATATACAGGACAAAATCATTGAGAGAGCGAAACACATACTAACCACTACTAACCTTACGGTCACGGAAATTGCTTACAAATTGGGCTTCGAATATTCGCAGTCATTCAGCAAATTGTTTAAAAGTAAAACACATCAAACACCGCTGGAATTCAGACAGTCATTTAATTGAAGTAACGGTGAATGAACGGCAGTTCTATTAAGTATTACAGAATGATTTAGAAAAAATGCGAAAGTTCGAACCATTTAGCTTTTGATTTTATTATCTTCATACTCAAAGTCTTAAAGATTCGAATCCTGTGAGGTTCAATTAGTAATTGTTAGAAACCGGCAAACGATCACCCCACATATTTGCTAAGATCGAGCTCGAATGCGAGCCCTTGCCAGGCATGATCACCGGCTTCGAACTTTCTACGGTTCTCTCTGGCAATCTTTCGGAATAGCTGGAGAGCGTCACGATCATTAATCCCGGACGTATCCTGATCAAGGTGTTCACGCAAAAGCTCGCAACGGAAGGAGCGAACGGTATTGAGCTCTGAGAAGGCGACGTTCATCTCGCTGTTTCCGAAGAGTGAAAAGCGATGAAGGTTGCACGAGCCGACAGTAGCCCATTTGTCGTCAATCAACATGAGCTTGGCATGGACATAGATTGATTTGCGACGACCATCAGCGCCGATGCCTGCAATACCCGCCAGCATGAAGCCCTCGAAAGTCCCAAGTTCTGCCCGAGCTTTGAGAAACACCTGTCGCTCTGGCGGGACCTGCGAACCGGTGTCCGGTTCAGCAGGCATCAGTAAAACCACGTCCACGCCTCGTTTGAGCGCCCGATGAAGGCAATCCACGATTTCAGGCATATCAACATACTGGTTTTCCATATAGATTGAGCGACGCGCAGCATTGATAGCCGCACAATACTGATCGAAGTTTGATTGCTCACCTGCTGCTATATTGTATGCTATTCCTCCAGGGGTTGCTTGCCCGTCGAGATAGCATCCCCGATGCATGGTACGTTGTATTTGTACGACTGCATTACCTCGCTCAGGGGGGACCTGGGCAGGAAACTGCAGGTTGGCTTCGCTCCCGGTTCCCCAACGGCCATGCTCTGTCAATCGCTCACTTGCTTCATTCCAGCGCTGCACAAAGTTGTGGTGAACGTCGACCACCGAGGGGCCGGCTAGTTCCACGTAAACGTCGTGATTGTGCCCTTCCCCGCTATGACCCGGCATGACCATGGAATGAGGATTGAGGTTGATCCCCCCGACAAAGGCCGTTTCATTTTCGGAGCCGGCATCGATGAGCCAGCTTTTCTGATGCTGGCAGAAACCCGGATGAGCGCAGTCCCAGCGGATTTTCACGCCAGATCGGCGCACGTTGAGTAAATCAATATGGGTCGTAGATCCCCAGAACGCATTACGCCTGAGCCACTCAGTCTTCGCGTCCGGCCGCCAAAAAATGAGCCGCACATCGATGCCACGTGCAGCAGCACGATCAAGAACATCGAATGCATCCCCACGGCCATCCGGCATTTCAAAGCCTGCCCACATGAAAGTCACCGTCACCCAGACGCTCTTTTGGGCGGCCTCAATTGCCTTGCAGATGCGCCGAAAAGCAGGTTCTCCATCAATTAACGGCCGTACCAAATTCCCAGGACGAATCGGATAGGAAGCTGATTGCACGAAGGGAATAACGTTGTTCGTCATTGGCACAATATCCACAAATTGCGTCATTCACATGCTATAAATATGCCAGTCGCTGTAAATCCATCACGAAATTATTCGAGAATTGTCCAGCCAGGTCGACTAAATTAAAAAGGCTTTAAGCCATTGAACTTGAAGCCTTTTTTGTTCGAATAAATTTCACTTCTTTTCACTTCCAAATCGGCAGTGTATTGTGAACGAGTAATTTGTGTGGGTTCGAATCCAGCAGTCAGCATAGCTTTTAGAAGACGCATACAATGTCAGGGCTTCCTGATGTGCTGGACATCAAGATTTGTCAGCCGGAACTAAAGCCGAATAAAGTTATGAAGTTGATGGGAAATTCCGTCAGTCACTCAAATCGAACTGGAACTGGTCAGGCAAGTCGCGGTGTCAAAAAAAGTTCGAAAGAATCACTATCTGCTTGAAGAAGGGAAAGTCAGTAATTTTATTGGCTTTGTTGCAAATGGATGTTTCCGTTTATTCCGCAAAGGAGAAGATGGACAGGAATATACCATGAAATTTACTATAGAAAATTGGTGGATATCTGATTTTACCAGTTTCATGTCCGGCGAGCCCAGTAATTGTTATATCGAAGCGCTTGAGAACAGTGAGTTGATCTGGTTTTCCAGGGAAACATGGGATCATCTTCTTGCGACTATTCCCAACTTCAAACGTATGATCGATAGCCTCACCGCCAAAAACTTTGAAGCAAATCAGGACAGGATTTTCAGCAATATCAGCGAACCGGCAGAAGTTAGATATGATAATTTCGTGAACAAATATCCAACGCTTTATAATCGAATTCCCTTGTATATGATTGCCTCATTTTTGGGCATCACAAGGGAGACGCTTAGTCGTATTAGAAAACAGGCGGCAAAAAAATAAAGCTAAAGCTCACAATCATTCCTTCGTTCTCTTTTAACACTTCTGGCAATAGTAGCCTTTATTGATAATTGTCACATTCTATTTTTACCAAATGTCATTTATAATTGGAAATGGGCGATCTAATTTTGACTTAAACATAAACGTTCAAAAATGAAAAGAATAATTTTGATGTCAGGATTAGCCACAATAGTTATGGCTTCTTCCAATGAGAATGCAAAAGGTGCCAACTCAACTGATAAAATGGGGATCGACAACTTGAGTAATGCTATTGCCAACACAGGCGTATCAGTGGTTGTTCAGGACTCAACAGCGCTAAAGGTCGTCAACGCATTCTTTGACAAATTCAAATCTGGTGCATGAATCGGTTAAAACAAACTTACTTACCTTCCCTAACAAGTTGCCCTCCCCTGAAAACATAAACACCTGGTTTATGATCTGGCCTTGAAAAAGAGCAGTCATTTTTTTCTTCTTTGCTTTTACTGACCGTTTCGTCATCATACTTCACGGAACTTTTTTCTTTCAAATCGCTAATAACAACCTTACCCTCTTTTGTTACAGAAAAGGCATACTGATAAGAACAGATTGAAGTCCGCGTTCCTAAAATGGATGAATCTGTTTTACTGTAGTATCCTGCACTTTCCTCGTGGTAATAAACGCTCTGGGCTGCGAATAGTCTCTTACCCGTATTCAAATTCCAGATCTCGTGTTTGGTAAAATTATTATCAAATCCACCTCCCAGGGGCCCGCCATAACTGTGCGAAACCTGGCCCGACCAGCTTAGCACCACTTCTTTTAATCCCTTTTGAACGGTTTGGATGAAGCAGGTATCTCCCATGTTGCTATCGCCCTCCCTCGCTATGGACAATGTATCCCAGGTTTTTCCATTCTTGTAAATAAGCAACTCCTTTCCGTAGCCGTTTTTGTCAACCAGTAAACAGGCTTTTGCCAAACCATCGGTTGAACGGCCAATTTCTGTTAAAAAGCCCGGGGTTTCCGTTTGTTGACTGTATGCGAAAAAAGGTATACTGGTTAGCAAGAGTAAAATTACAGGTCTCATAGCAGGTAAATGAGTTATACAATAGGGTTATAGATTTTGTTCTCTAAAGTGCGGAAAACAATAGGGATTGTCAATAAGCGACTTGTTATAATATATCTAATGTTGCCATCAATATGATAATTCTGTCAAAAAATAAAGCAATCTGAAACGAAAAGGGGCTAAAAGATTAATAGTGGATTGTTCACTATATTACGACCAACGTCTGCATTTACGCTAAAATACACTACTTGAAATAGTAAATAATATTTCCAACTCACTCTTTTTTATCTGCCTAGTAAAAAAGCGCTAAGGGGGATGAAAAATCCCAAATTGATAGCAAAACGCTGAAAATTCTTTTAAATCATCAATAAACTGATTCGACATGATTACTATTTTAAAATCTTCAACCAGTTGAACTTTTTTGCGGCGCCCGCCAGCGATCTTTGCTCTATGAAAAACATAAAAAAATATTGAAGAAACGATTATCGGTTATACAGTGCCCGGAACGAAACAGAACGTGAAGCTATCAAAGAGCGTATCAACCGCTGCTGTGCGCCGGAAGCTGCCTTCACAGACCGCCTGACCGATACTACCACCGGGCAGGATGCCCTTACTAATCCTGATTATCAGCTCACACGCATTTTTGGCTTTTTTTAATCATTATAAAATAACATTATGAAATTACCTGAATTTGAAGAAGTGCAGGGTCCCGTACTGATGCTCAACATGCTGAAATTTAAAGACCGGGAGCATTATTTCAAAACATATCTTCCGGCCTTTCGTAGGGTTACTGAAAAATTAGGCATCAATGATGTAAAAGTCAAATTGGTATGCAATGTAGTGGCCAACATCGTTGCGCCGGAAAACGAAGCGTGGGACGCTATTTTACTGGTAGAATACCCCAGCGCCAAGGCATTTAAAACAATTGCGGAAAGCGATGTTTACCGCGACATTGCCAATCAGCATCGCCTGACTGCAACAGACAACCTGCATTTGTATATGACCACGCCGTTTGAGCTATAAAAGCTTATCTTGGCCTATGCACCGATTGATCCTGTCAAATTTTTCTATGCACATAGCACTTTCTCCTGATGAACAGGAGAAAGTGCTTGCCTTATTGCAGCAGAAAATGGTGGCCAAACGCACTTTCCTGGTACAACCCGGCAAAATTGACCGGTATATTTATTTTGTAAACCGGGGCTGCCTGCGCATGTTTTATACCGACAAGGATGGAATGGAGCACAACATCTGCTTTTATCCCGAAAACTGGTGGGCCTGTGATATCGTGAGTTTCTTTAAGGAGAAGCCAGCTGTTAACACTATACAAGTATTGGAAGACAGCGAGGTATACTATATGTCATTATCCCGGCTGGAAGAACTATTTCTTGAAATACCCAAATTTGAACGCTTCTTCCGTATCCTCACACAAAACGGCTTTGACCTGTACCAGAAGCGTATCACATCCAATTTATCCAAAACAGCGGAGGAACGCTACCTCGAGTTCCGAAAACTTTATCCAGGACTGGAAAGCCGCATAGCACAAAAACACATTGCTACCTACCTGGGCATCACGCCGGCTTATCTGAGCATGATGCGAAAAGAAAAGCAGTTATAACTTTCATTATAATGCTTCTCAAATAATTAAGCTTTGACTTACCCTTTAGCAATGTGCACCTGCGCTGGCTTGGTCACTATGGTGCTGATCTGACCGTTTGTTTACCACAAATTGGCGCTTAATGACCACAGACATCAATTAACGGTTGGGCTATCGGAAAATAATTAACTTTCTTTGTTTATAGGTTTGCGTTAGATTTTTTTTTAAATTCTGTGATTTTTTTCAATTCCAGCGATT
>CBHEUU010000281.1:0-6548 GCA_965990355.1 uncultured Chitinophagaceae bacterium | reverse complement strand
TGCAATACCCTTGCTTCCTATCCACATCCTGTGGATCAATCTCGTAACAGATGGTTTGCCAGCCCTGGCATTGGCCGCTGAAGGAGCGGAGAAAGATATCATGCAACGTCCTCCGCGCAGGCCCGGGGAAAGCATCTTTGCCAAGGGTCTTGCTGTACATATACTATGGGTTGGTTTTTTTATTGGATTACTAAACCTCGCCACACAGGCATTTGCCATCAGGTATACCGATTCACACTGGCAAACTATTGTGTTTACAGTACTTTGCTTCAGCCAGCTCTGGCATGTGATGGCCATCAGAAGCGAAACAAGGTCATTGTTCAAAATAGGGGTTATGAGCAACAAATCTTTGTTGCTGGCTGTAGTGTTTACCGTGTTGCTGCAGCTTGCTGTTATCTATATGCCGGCCTTGAATAAATTTTTTCATACACAACCGCTCACGGCTGTTGAGTTACTGGCTACTGCGGGTGTATCGTCTATAGTATTTATAGTTGTGGAAATTGAAAAAGCGGTCAAAAGAAAATTAAACCGTTGATGCGGTTTATTCATTATAGTTGAATAGAATTAAGCCTCGAAAGGATGTAAGATTCCGAAAATAAAAAAGCCTGTAAGAGTTTACAGGCTTTTCTGTGCCCCGGATCGGAGTTGAACCGATACGGCCATTGCTGGCCACAGGATTTTAAGTCCTGCGTGTCTACCAATTTCACCACCAGGGCATGGGATAAAGATAAAAAAAATCCTCTCCGCTGTGACGGAGAGGATGGAGCGGAAGACCGGGCTCGAACCGGCCACCCCGACCTTGGCAAGGTCGTGCTCTACCAAATGAGCTACTTCCGCTTATTGTGTCCCGGTAATCGTCCCGGGTCAAAGAACTAAGGGGGTGCAAAAATAGGCATTACGCCTATTGCAAAAAAATTTTTATCGAAAATTATTTGTACTTCGGAGTGTAAAGTGTGCTCTCCTGAACAACTACTTCGGGCTTCTCAAAGCGCTTGGTATATAATTTATAACAACCACCTAATACTAAAGCAAGAATGCAAAAAACCTGCAGATAAAAAAGAAAGCCGGATGAAGATACCCAGTTGTATGCGAAATCCTTGTCCTGTACTTTTTTCAGTTCTTCCTGGTATTCCTGATTGATAGAAGTCATAGTAAAATTTGTGTCGCAAAAATAAGGTTTCGTTATAAAAAACTATAAAGATTGCTTAACAATTTCAGAAAAACGGGTTTTCTTTTTCACAAAATACTGCCATACCACGTTGCCATTCAGTACTCCATGTACAATCCCCTTCCGTGAAGAGGGAAAAACACTTTTACGCTGGTGAAAAAACAACCATCCGAGAAATGCAAAATGCGATTTAAGTATGGCCAGCAAGTAACGCCCATTCCCATTCAATAGTCCCTTGCAGCCACTGATCATATCAAGACAAAAACGGTAAGGGATCACACGGACCCTTGCCCACCAATCAAGGTTTTTATACAACATGATATGATTGTTGCGGAAATTCAAAAAGGTTTTCCGCGGATTGCCTTGCGGCAAAGTGCCACCGCCAACATGGTACACAACAGCGGCAGGGCAACTATACACCTGGTGGCCGGCCAACTGGATCCGCCAGCAAAGATCTATCTCTTCCATATGGGCAAAGAAGTATTCATCAAACCCTTTCATTGCATGAAAAACGGAAGGGCGGATGAACAAAGCTGCCCCGGAAGCCCAGAATATGGGCTCCTGCTGATCATACTGACCGCTGTCTTCTTCACAGGTATCAAACACGCGTCCTTTTGAAAATGGATAGCCATAATGATCAATCCAGCCGCCTGCAGCTCCCGCATATTCGAATAAATTCTTATGATGAAAAGAGAGCAGCTTCGGCTGGCAGGCTGCTATCCGGGGATTGGCATCCAGCAGGGCTACCATCGGCTCCAGCCAGCCGGGAACTACCTCCACATCCGAATTAAGTAACATATAATAATCCGCCTTCACCTGTTTCAATGCTTCATTATATCCTTTAGCAAAGCCATAATTCCGGTCCAGCCGGATAATGCGGATGGAAGGGTATTCCTTTTCCATGAATGAAAGCGAATCGTCCGTAGAGGCATTGTCCGCAACAATCACTTCATACTTTATATATGCAGTTTGCATTACGGAAGGAAGAAATTGTTCCAGGAAACGGCGGCCATTCCAGTTGAGAATCACGATGGCGACATGGGGAGCATTCATTAATCGGCAATAAAATTTATTCAAAAATAGGATAAGGAGCTAAATTCGAACATGTTTCAGCAACTTTCCAATTGGAGGACGGGCCTGGCGGCAATAGCCATCTGCATTGTTACCGGTACTATATTTTATTCACAATACCTGGCCCGTAAGATTGCACGCGAGGAGCGTGTGAAAGTAGAACAATGGGTGGAAGCCGGCAAATCCCTGCTAAATCCGAATATTTCTGATACCCGCCTGCCATTCAAGATCATTTCTGATAACCATGATATTCCTATTATCGAAACAGATGAGCGTGATAGCATAATTGCTTATGTGAACCTGGACTCTGCGAAAATACTTGCGGAACCATCTTACTTAGCAAAAAAGCTATCTTCCCTGAAAAGCCTCAACCAGCCAATCATCTATACAGACCCGCTAGACTCTACACGGGTAAACCGTTATTATTTTGGTCATACCCGTTTATTGAATGAAGTGAGGTATTACCCGCTGGTGCAGTTGCTGATCGTTGGTTTGTTTATCATAGTAACGGTGCTGGCCTTGCGCAGCAGTTACCGGTCGGTTCAAAACCAGGTTTGGGCTGGCATGGCCAAGGAAACAGCCCACCAGTTGGGGACGCCGGTTTCTTCCCTCGAAGGCTGGGTGGAAGTGATGCGCGAGCAGCCTGGTAATGAGGCTATCGTGACTGAACTGGCCAAGGACGTGAACCGACTCCGGCTCGTCTCCGACCGCTTTGGCAAGATCGGCAGTACTCCGCAACTGGAGAAAGTGGACCTGGTGACCCAGGTCAATACTATGGTGGAATATATCCGCAAACGCGCGCCGGGTAAAGTCATTTTTTCGGTAGACACGCATGGTCGTGAGCAAATTCTCGCCTTAGTCTCTGCTCCCCTATTCGACTGGGTAATAGAAAACCTTTTGAAAAACGCCCTGGATGCTATGGAAGGCAAAGGTTCTATTCATATCAGTATCCAGGAAGAAAAACAGAACATTATTATAGATGTGACTGATACCGGCAAGGGCATCGCCAGCCAACATATCAACCGGGTATTCAAACCTGGTTTTACTACTAAAAAAAGAGGTTGGGGTTTGGGGTTGAGTCTATCTAAAAGAATTATTTCGCAGTATCATAAAGGCGAAATCTTTGTAAAGCAATCAGAGTTGGGAAAAGGAACAACCTTCCGGATAATTTTAAAAGCCGTATGATAAATGATAGAATTGTGAGCCTGCTAAATCACAGAATTATAGTGTACAAAGCATCTTGTAATTCAGGTACACTTCCTATATTTGCATCCCCGCAAAGGCCCAGGTGGCGAAATTGGTAGACGCACTACCTTGAGGTGGTAGCGCTGGAAACGGCGTGCTGGTTCGAATCCAGTCTTGGGCACTCATTTAGGTTGTAATCAATTGATTTACAACCTTTTTTATTTTTAGGGTACTGTCATTTTTTCCCTTTTTTCTCCGCTGTTTTTTTACAGAATTGCCCACGGTTCACCTGCACATTTTTTCAGTGTCACTGGCACTGCACTTGTACACGACATTATCTCACTTTTTAAATCGTGCGGTAAGAATTTGTTGAAAATGAAAAATAAAAAGGGAGATAAATTCTTCTATTATTATGACTACGGCCGGGGCAAAGGCCAACGTCCTTCCACTGGCTGTAAGACGGGATGTTGTTTTATTTCTTTAACTTCTTCGATCAACTAAAAACCCTTCCTATTTTGCATAAGTTGAATAATTGTTTTAAAGCCATCAAATACAGATTAAAACTGTTTTTTAGTTGTATGCCTACTGAATCTGAAAGCAATTGCATGTTGAATTATTAAGTCTTATTTGTTTGTAATAAACTGTAAGGCTCATAATAATTATCTTTTTACTACTTTATGTGATGATACCTTACCATTTGTATGAATGATATTGATGTGATAGATGCCTGCAGTAAGACTGCTCAGCGAAATATTAATAGCTGTGCTTTTTGTTTTTAACCGGTATACCAATTTGCCTGAAACATCACACACTTGTATGTCTTCACTGCCTTGCAAGCCTGCAATATTTATACTTTCCATGGCAGGATTAGGGTATATACTGATGTTTTCACGGCTAATAAAATTAATAGAGCGGGTCCGGCTGTATTCATACTTTCCATCAAAATCTACTTGTTTCAAACGATAGTAATTTTGACCACTGAAAGGCATATCATCAGTATAGGTATAGTCTAATTTAGTATCGCTATTGCCATCGAACGCGTGGCTGGCAACAAAATCTATCTGCTTCCAATTGCTTCCATCCATACTTCGTTCAATTTCAAATCCCCTATTGTTCTGTTCAGAGGCGGTAGTCCATTGCAGCAAAATACCTTCTTGAACATTCGCAACATTAAATGCCAACAGTGTAACTGGTAAAATAATCTGGGTAGAAGTACTGGGGCCAAATTCGCTGGTGTTACCACTGAGAGTAGCTGTACCTGTAAACAGGGTGTTGACAGTGAACCCGGTGCCGGTTACTGTAGTCGTAAAAAGCCCATTAGCATCGGCTGTAGTTGCTCCCAGGTAGGTAGCGCCTTCACCATGGGCCCTACTCCGGCCATCACCATAGTAAATGGCTCCGTCGTCGGAGGATGGCGTAATATCTGCCACAAAAATTTCAACGGTAGCACCAGCAAAGGTCGTACTTCCTGCCGGAACATTTCCAATATAACCTGATATAGTAGCATTCGTGGCACTGTTAATGGTTATCGAATTGATCACTGGGTTATCTAAATGCTGTTGCACTGCAGCTATATCGGTGCTTAAAGCCCCGTCATTGCCGTCTACCCCTACTGCCTGTGTAGCCAGTCCGTCGCCTGTCAGTTCAATGCCCAAACCGCCGTTTTGGTATATGGCATTTTGTGTGATGGTATTATACCTTATAAACCCATTTGTTGTTGGTTTGCGTATCCTGATTCCGGCTCCTGTGTTAAGGGTTATACGGTTACCGGTAATATTGTTATTGATAACAAGATCGCTGGTGCCGGCACCATTATTGGTTGAAAATAAATCAATGCCCACAGCATTAGGACCCGCCGTAGTTCCATCGCTCCCCACACCGATGTAATTATTCTGTATAATATTATTATTAGCCGCAGTATAGGTGATTGTCGATCCTGTATTAACTGAGCTATTATAAACCCTTATACCCGCAGTTGTTGCACCGGCTATTATATTGCGCTCCCAGGCATTCACTCCACCAATGATATTGTTAGTAGAGCCTTGCAACGTTATGTGAATGGCTGAAGTGGCAGTTAAGGGAACCCCATTTTTATCTGCGCCAAAATAATTACCCTTTATGGAATTATTGCCATTCCAATAGTAAGAAGTTGTGCCTGTTAAAGTGTGCGTGCCACTTGCGTTATTAAAAAGGAATCTCACGCCATTTCCGCAGGCAAATAAATTTCGTTTATTCGGGGCGTTTGTACTACTGTTGGCACCTATCAATATATTATTACAATTCGTTGCAGCGATATGCTCGAACTGTGGGCTGCCGTATAAAGGAGTGGTTCCATTGCGTTGAAAACCGAAATAATTTCCTGCAATTACAAAATTGCCTACATCAATAATCCGAATAGTCTCTACAGTGAGGTTATTTGCAATAAGATTGCCTTCCCTGTATTCAAATCCCGGGGTTTTGGCACCAATATACCAGCCTGAACCATTAGAGGTCAGGGTATTGGATACGATTCCATAGACGCTGAGAAATAGGCCCCGGGAACCAGAATAGGGCGCATCGATACTGTAATCATAATTAAAAGAATTACCCCAGATATGAATATTGTTTACAGTTGTTGTCGGGCCTTTGTAAATACACGTTGAGGTAGCACTACTGCCAATAATCTGGAAATCAATGCCGCAGATTTCGGAATTGCTTGAGCCTGTTCCTAAAGTAAAAAGATATCCCGCAGGGCTATCCAACCTTATTTTTACCGGCAGGCTGGTCCTGTCTGAAATGGCACCTATCGATGCGGGGGCATTATAATACCCGTCTATTTTTAATTGTTTAGTAATTGCCGGCAGATTGGCATTAATAACAATCTCTCCCAATCCGCTCTGAAAACGGATCTCACTACTGGCATCAGCAGAAGCATTAGCATCTATAATAGCTTGGCGCAAGGAACCAGCTCCGCTGTTAGCGGTACTAGTAACAATAAAAATGGCTGCCCAAAGCTGAATAGTGATCAGGCTGAAAACGATCAGTAAAAATATCGCTGGTACTTTTGTAACAAAAGTTCGCCATACGTTTTCGGAAAATAGGGTAAAGGTTAACCGTATCATTGCTACGTATGTTTTATACAGCT
>CBHEUU010000280.1:0-6557 GCA_965990355.1 uncultured Chitinophagaceae bacterium | reverse complement strand
GGCCCGTAGCATTGTTCACCGCCGTGTATTTCAACCGGCTCAGGTGATTCTGGTAAGCTACATCACCAAGGTTCATTCCGCTCAGATTAATGCTGAACAATGTTCTTCCTTTACTCACGATATCTGTACCCACAGACGCACCCACCAGCCAGTAACTACCTGTAGCTGTCTCTGTATTGAATCCTGTAAATGCTTTATCCTGCTTGAATGTATAATCGCTTTCCAGGCTTACGTACAGATTGCGGAATGATTTTCCCTTTGGCAGGAAATTGCCTTTCAACTGCGACAGCAAACGGGCTGCCGGCATATTCGGTACATTCTTCGATCCATCCACTGCCTCGGTGAATTGTGCGCGGGTATAGGAAAATGTATTTTCAAAATGCAGCCAGTCGAGCGGGTGAGGGTGAATGTCCATGTTGAACTCCACTCCATACAGGTTGGCGCTTTGCTGGTCAAACCTGAACACATTCAGATCATCTCCGCTATCCGGATCAACAAGAATGGAATCACCACCTGCACCATTCAACACCTTTTCATAATAAATAAAATTGCTGATCCTGTTATAAAACAACCCTGCTCCCAGAGTAATGTGTTCGGTATTCAATTCCACTCCACCATCTACCTGCAGGCTGGTCTCTGATTTCAGGTTAAGGTTGCCTACTTCATAGCGGTTGGTTCCTTCATGCGCTCCATTGCTTGACAATTCTGCCAGTGTAGGCGCCCTGAACCCTCTTGCCACATTCAATTTCAGGCTCAGTTGTTTGGTAGCTTCATAGCTAAGCCCCGCACTTCCTGATACATTGGAAAAGTTTTTAGTGAACTGGTTGAATTTTACATCTGATCCATCCATCATTTCTTTTCCATCCACATGGCGGTTATCAAAACGAATCCCGCCGCTCAACGACAATTTATCCTTATGATACTGGGTAAATACAAACCCACCGATATCAAATAAATCATAATCAGGGATCAATGCTTCTTCAGCACGGTTCTCATTTTTTTGCGACATGCCTGTCACGCCTATGCTTGTTCTCCAGTTGCCTGTGTAAGGCAGCGTGAGTTTTGCAGAATAATTGACCGTCTTCAGATCAAAATATGCTTCCGGTTCATTGATATTATCCGGATCACCAAATTCCTGGCGTTGGTTATGTTGATATCCTACCAGCACGTCCAGTTTGCTTCTGCCGATATTGAAACTATTATCAGTATTGATCTTGAAATGCTGAATATGCTGGAACGGAACAAGTGGTGTTATCTTATCAAAATCTTCATTCGTTGCTATTTCTTCACCACCACCTGCTACTGGTTTAAGGAATTGCCCTGTTACAGGATCACGCTCCCCTTCCACCATACCGATATGCTGGTTAAAATTGCTGGCCCTTAAAAACGTATGTCCCCAGGAACCGCTATAACCCAGCATTCCGCCAAAGTTCTTGTTATAAAATTTGGAGTTGAACACATCACCATCATACTTGTTCTTATAATCTGCTGCGCCTTTATAAGAACCATAAGCATTGAAGCTGAATCCGTTTTTTGTCCCACCGATATCAGCATAAGTGCCGCGGAGCATGCTGTTGGTTTGATATTCTCCCAGCACATTAGCCCTGATAGTTCCTTCGGGTACGGGCAACAGTGTTTGAATATTGATCACACCAGCCAATGCATCCGATCCATACATCAGCGAAGCAGGACCTTTCAGCACTTCCACTCTTTGTGCACTGTAATCATCTATCTCAATTCCATGCTCATCACCCCATTGCTGGCCTTCCTGGCGAACACCATCATTCACTACCACCACTCGGTTGTATCCCAGTCCGCGGATAAATGGTTTGGATATTGCCGGACCAGTGGTCAATGCATTCACACCCGGAATATGCGTCAGCGTATTAATTATATTGGATGAACTGATCTTCATCAGTTCTGCTCTTTTCAGGATAGCTACGGGTTGCGGCGATTGCTTCAACCTAGTTGCTGTAGAAACGCCGGTCACAGTCACTCCTTCCTGTTCTACCACGGCATCTTTAAGTGTAAAATTCTTTTCGGTGTTCCCATTGATCTCAACAGTTTGCACCACACTCTCATGCCCGATATAAGACACTTCTACCAGGTATTTCCCGGCAGGCAATGAAGTGGTTTTATATACGCCATTTGCATCCGAAATGGCATCCCTGTTCACATCATGTATGCGGATAGTGGCTCCGGCTAAAGGAGTGCTATCGCTCTGTGTAATCTTTCCTGTAAGCGTCGATTTGGTTTGCCCCCATGCACCCATTCCCAGGCACAGGCTGATAAAAGAAAATAATGCAACTTTCATAAATAAATTAATTACGCTGGTACGTTAAAATGGATAATAAGCAGTGGCAGGCATAAACAGCCTGGGCCATACAGCAATTAAGAAGCAATCATTACAGTACCAGTGCAGGAGGTCCGCGGAGAGAAGAGGAAATTACAGGCCGGAAAAAAGTGCTGGCACGGAAAAAAGAAACAGGCGTTTCATATTCCGTTACCGGCGTGGGTAATACAATTTCCTCCGCCTCTGTGAAAGGCATCAGGAAATCGTCAATACAATTACAGGCAAAACTTATTTCTTTGGAGCCCTCTTTTTGTGAGGGTTGGAAAGGACGGCTTACATCCTGGTTATGAAACAGATTATGGAGAAAAAGACCTACCCCCACTTTCTGTGAAAAAACCAGCAGTAGTGCAAAACTTGCACAGCGCAGTATAAACCGACGAGCCTTCATTGAAGTTGCAAGGTAATAAAATTTGCAACACCGGTTCATTTTTTATATTAATGGGTGGTTAATGCCTCAGACGGTTAGATATAGCTGCTTATTGCAATATCAGCTATCCTTTTCCATCTGTATCTTTTCCCAGCCTGTCTTTTTAATGCCGTCCATCATCAGCCAGGTGGCTACAATTGAAAGCGCGGCACAGATCCATACTACTACCGGCATTTTAAAGATCATATAATGCATAACGGCAATAAATCCCGAGATCAGCATCACGCTCAGGTTCCGGATAAAAGTGCCGCCACTGCTGTTATTGTTTTGCTTGCGCGAAAAAGGCAAATGCCGGAAATTGATATACACCAGCAAAGTAGAGATCAGCAATTGATTGAAAAGCCCCAGCAGGATATTTGGTAAAATAGACGGGCCGCCAAATATTACACCCGCAATGGTCAGTACCAATACGATCGGGATATAAAATTTAAGGATCGTAGCTTTCACTCCACCCAGGATCACTTCACCCGGATAAGCCACCGGCGCTGCATAAAATATCCAGGAAGCCTTATATTTTTCTGAATAGATCATTTGTGATAAAGCAGTAACAAGGAGCAATGACATAAAATAGATCGCAGCAATCACCAGGAAACGAAATTGATTGCTTTCAGTATCCTGGAGACGCTGAAGATTTGAATCTTTGGAACGCATAACAAAGATCACTACCAACACCACCAGGTAACCAATAGAAGGATACACTTTCAACCTGAAATCACGGCTGCGGGCAGACATTTTCCAGGCAAAAGAAAATCCTGCAGTTTCTGCACCAGTAGTAGTTAAAGCTTTTCCTAACTTGTCTGAGAAACTTCGCTTTTGATGGATGATCTTCTTTTGAATGTTTTGCTGATTGTCTGCCGTGCTATTGATAAGAGCCAGTTTATTATTGAACGAAGGCGCCAGGAAACGGATCACGATCCATATACATACCAATGGCAGCAATACACCAGCTATAGTGAAAATGACCGCATTGCCGGTAAATTGAAAATTGCTCAAACTTTCCCAGCCAACAGCCATCCAGTACATCGGTAAAAAATTGGCCCATGCATGTTGGGAGATATCAAAAGTTGCCAGTCCGCTTGTTTCCATCATCCGCGGCAATATCTGATAGCTCGCATAAATCACAATGGCAAATACGATCTGGAAATAACTGATCACATTCTGAAATTTCTGCGGTGTGGTGATCCGGAGAATAACAATGTACACGGCATTAATAAAAAATATTGCCAGCAATGTGAGCAGGAAGATCATCACCAGCATCCAGAAAGATGCCAGCAATCCATATTGAACACCTACATAAATGACGCCTGGCAATGCCATTGGCAACACCAGCTTGCAGATATGAATAAAAATATGCAGCAACCGCGCCATCAGCACAGTCCGGTCATTGACGGGTTTGGGTAAAATGATAAACGTATCCCGTACATCAATCAGCACAGAAGTAAAATCGGAGATCAGCGTGGCAGATAACATAAAAAAGAACATGAAAAAATAAAAGCTCATGCTCGTTACAATATTGCTGCCGATATAAAATGCGATCAGGTAAAGCAATCCGAATACCGCACTGATCACCATGGTAATAATCGTTGCAGAGGAAATCTGTTTGTCAGACCTGCGCTGCCTGGCTTGCTGCAAAGGGCTAAGCCTGCGGTCATCCATTGTCAGTTTGATATGAAGAATGGCCGACAAAGCACGTTGATCCACTCCCATCTTTTTATAAACAGATGAAGGAAGCAGTGCCAGTTTCAGAAATACTTTGTTGATAATATTCATAACCGGCTCTCCATTGCTTTAGCCAGTTCTTCCGCTGCTGCGGACAATGAATCGGTGGCGGTGAGGGAAGCAAATATCTGTTCAAGGCTTTTATCGCCAACTATCTTTCCTCCATTGATCAGCACAATGCGGTCACTTACTTTTTCCACCACGTCCATCATATGGCTGCAGTAGAAGATCGTCTTTCCATCTTTGGCCAGCCGGCTGATCAGTTCTTTCATAATGATCACGCTGTTGGCATCCAATCCGCATAATGGTTCATCAAGAATAATAATACCGGGGTTATGCAATAAACCGGAAGCGATCAGCACTTTCTGTCGCATGCCTTTACTGAATGTGTCCATACGCTGGTCGAGATTGCTTTCCATTCCGAACGCTGTCATGATCTTTAGTGCGCGTTCCATGCAGGTATTTTCATCTAAACCATACAGTGTTCCTGTAAATTGTAAATATTCAGCAGGAGTTAATACATCATACAACTCTGCCAGCTCTGGTATATAGCCGATCTGCTTTTTTACTTCAAGTGTATTTTCCTTTACATCCAAACCTTTTACCGTTACCGTTCCCTGGTAATCGGTGAGAAGTCCGCATAAAATTTTTACCGTGGTGCTTTTACCCGCTCCATTAGGGCCGATATAACCAATCACCTGGCCGGGGTAAACATCGAGATTGATATCCTGCAGTACTGTTTTGGTGCCATAATTCTTGGAAAGATGGCGCATGCTTATGATGGGTTCCATGACTGCTATATTACGGATTTTTCAGCAGCCTGATATGGCCTTTCTTTGCCTTACCTAACCTTTAACATTGGCCTCACCTGCTGCACTGCTTCATTCTGCAATCTCGCATAATACACGCCAGCCGGCAATGCACCGCTGTCAAATGTAGTTGTAAAAGTTCCTGTTGTCCGCAGATCACCGTCTACCAGCGTACGTATCACCCGGCCCAGCATATCGATCACCTGCACCAATGTGTGCCCCCCTTTTGTTTTGTATTTAATTGTAGTAGAAGTAGTAAATGGATTAGGATAATTTGTGATCAGTTCATCACCGGCTGTTTGGTTGGGATCATCGATGCCTGTTCCTTTACAAGCAGCATCACTCACAATATTCAGGCTTTGAAAATTCCTGAACAGGATCGTTTCCAATGTGGCTGGCGGCACACAAAACCATTTTTCCAGTATAGATGCATACACACTTCTGAAATCATATTGAAAAGGAATATTGTCCTGCACGGAAGCTCCTCCTGGTATAGAAGGATTATTACCGGTTACGCCCGGTATTGCCTGTTTTCCAAAAATAAACATTGGTGCAGCTGCTCCATGGTCGGTTCCCATACTTGAATTGGATTTGATCCGGCGTCCAAATTCAGAAAAAGTCAAACCCATCACACGCTCCTGCACACCGAGAAACTGGCAATCATCCACGACGGCTTTAACTGCATCAGATAATGTTTTTAAAAGGTTAGCATGCGTGCCAATGGAAGTATCTGTTCCCTCTACTTGTGAAGAGTGCGTATCAAACCCTCCCATGCCTACCATATAGATCCTTGTTTTCAAACCACCTTTCACTAACCGCGCAACGATCTTCAATTGATCAGCCAGTGAATTATTTTCCGGATAAGCTGCCTGCTGCGTCACCTGACCTGCTGCGGCAATAATCCGTTGTGCAAATTTGTTGGTCTGATTAGCAATTGTGCGGATATAAGTAAGTTCATATCCCATCGGGTTATCCGGTGCAGGGTCAATTATATTATTGATCAGGTTATAAAAACTGGTTGGATTGGTAATGCTCATACCCATATTCATCGCCGGCCCTTGCAAAGTCAATGATGTAATGGACCCGATCTGGATCGCCAGTGGATCAGGCATGGTGTTGTTAGGATATCCTTCCGGAAAATTGGGATACTCCGTGTTCAGGTACCGACCGGCCCAACCCGTGCTCACTACTTCATCGCTGGCAGATCCACTCATCCATATATCTGTAGCTCGGAAATGGGAGAAGTTGG
>CBHEUU010000279.1:0-6559 GCA_965990355.1 uncultured Chitinophagaceae bacterium | reverse complement strand
TCACTACATGGAAATAATCTTTGTGTTTTGGATTGAACACAGCATCTACCCTGGTTCTCCTGCTGGTCTTTGGATCAACTACCAGGCTTGATGATTTCCATACGTAATGATCGCTGGTAGCAAACGCAAAATCGGTCACATTAACGGCTTCATATTTCCAGGTGTTGAATGCTTTGCCGGCTGGAGTAAAATCTTTTTTTGACAATTCAGTGGTGTCAATGACCGTAGTGATCGCGTCATTTTTTTCTGCTTCCTGCAGGCGGTTAAAATATACAGGGCTCAATACATCCGCTCCGTTTTTCAAATCGCCAGTAGCCCATACAATAAAATTCGCCGGTACAGTGATCGCTGCTTTGAAGTGGCAGAAATCATTGTAAAATTCCTGTGAGCCGATATACGGATAGGTGTTCCATCCATCTATATCGTCATACACGGCCACCCTGGGGAAAAAATAAGCGATAAAGTCTGCATTGGGTTCTATCTCACCGGTACGGTTATGCGAGCCTTTATTCAGTGTATAATGATATACGATCTTAAAGCGTACCTGTTGCCCTTTGGCCAGTGATTGCCGGGGAAGAACGGCATTCGTTCCGTTTATATTCAAACTCTTTGCCGGGGTGAGCACATCATTGACCCATAAAGAATCAATGGTAACCCCATCGTTTTCGTCTTCCGGCTTCACGGCGAATGAACGGGGGGATCCCTTTTTGTAAACATTCGGATACAGCTTAAACCATATCTGCTTTAAAGTATCGGGGCTATTATTGGAATAAACAATATTTACTGTTCCGTTCAGTAAGCGGCTGGCAGGATCGAAATGAATATCCAGATCATAATTGGCTGTATTCTGCCAGTAATTCTTTCCAGGCTTTCCATCAACCGAACGGGTACCTTTTTTATAAGTAGCCTGTATATTCCTGGGAGTTGGTAGGAATGTTTGTGCTACGACATTTGTTCCCACTATGATGGCAAGAAATAAAACAACTAAACGCATATATAAATAATTTCTTTGTGTTCTTTGTTGTCTTTGTGGGAAGTTATCCCGCAAAGACAACAAAGAACACAAAGGCTTTAAGATTTAATTAAAATCCTTTTTTATCAGCGGTGGGATACACATTATCCTTTTCATTGGCATCCATAAAAATTCCGCCATCAAGCTTTACTGATTTGATCTGTTTTTTAGTGGCGATGGACACGCTGGCTTGTTTTTGATCCTTCTCCCATACAGCAGGGGTAAAGTGTTTTTTCTCCGTGCTGCCATCAGCATAAGTGATCACGAGGTCGGCAGGTGCTGCAAAGCCTCCGATATTCTTCAATGATACTGTATAACCTGTTGATGTTTTCTTAACAGCTTCTATCGACAGGTCAATATAACCTGAAGTAAAGAACCAGTTATTCCAGAACCAATCAAGGTTCTTTCCTGCAGCAGCATTGAAGGTGTTAAAGAAATCCCATGGCAACGGGTGTTTGCCATTCCAGCGATGCATATATTCATGCAGGCATTTTTTAAACAAGGCGTCTCCCAGTATCTCTTTCATTGCGATATAACCCAAAGCCGCTTTGCCATACATGTTGTTGCCATATCCTCCGCCGGTAAGCACATTGGCAGGAGTGATGATCGGTATGTCCTGGTCTGCTGAAGGGTCTTCTATCCAACCACCCACACGGAATTCTTTAAAAAACTCTTCCGCTTTTTCCTTTCCAAGATCTTCATATCCCAATAACAATTCAAAAGTAGTTGCCCAGCCTTCATCCATAAACCCATAACGGGTTTCATTGATGCCCATATAAAATGGCATATAAGTATGTGCCAGTTCATGCTCTGCCACAAAGCGGGAGAACACAGAATCTTCATACGTTTCATCATTCGCCATCATAGGATATTCCATACCGGCATAACCCTGGAAGATGGTTGTCTTTTCATAAGGATAAGGCACGCCCGGCCATTTGAATGATAATAGACGAAGGGAATGTTGTCCATATTCCACCATGCGGCGGTAATCTTTTGCGGTGTCATTATACACAGCCTGCACGCTGGCTCTTCTGCCTGTTGCACTGTCCACTACCACGCTGGCTGCATCCCATACAAAATGATCGCTCAGCCCAAAAGCCATATCAGGAATATGAGCTGCGGTAAACTGCCAGGTATTGGATGAATTGGCCGTCACTTTCCGCGAAGCAAGATCTTCTTTGGAAGCTACGTGTATTGTTTTATCACTCGTCAATGATTCTTTAAACCGTTTCAGGTATTCCGGTTGCAATACAGTTTCCGGTTTTTGCAAGGTGCCTGTGCCCCACACGATATAATTATTGGGTACAGTGATGTTGACAGTATAATCATTGAAATCGCTGTAAAATTCATGATCTTCCATAAAAGGCATCCGGTCCCATCCGTTGTAATCATCATACACTGCTACACGCGGATAGAAATACGCCAGGAAATAAGTGGTGGAATCAATCATCCCTTCACGGTTGCTTTGCAGGGATATCTCATAATGCCAATCGAAAGAGAGCTGCACTGAATCATGCGGCGCCAACGCTTTTGGCAATCTTACGCCAACAGATGTGTATGCATAGGGACTTTGCTGCCAGGGACGTTTTTCACCATTGACGGAAAACTTATCAATCTGAACTCCGGAAGTGAGATAATCTGGTAATGCACCGCCATTGCGGGGCGCACCGGGTTTATGGATGTTGAGTAAAAGTTTGATGTATACCCCACGAAGTGTGTCCGGGCTATTGTTTATATAGCTGATCTGCTCAGTGCCTTTTATCGTACGGTCAGGCGGCATTGCCGTGATATTGATCGTATACCGGGCTTTGTTTTGCCAGTAACTGGCAGCAGGCTTACCGTCAGGAGAACGGGTGCCTTTATCAAAAGCCTTTTGCACATCGCGGGGCTTATAGAGTTTTTGGGAAAAAGAAAAAGAGGAAATAAATGCAAAGCAGATGAGCAGGAAGAGACGCATATAAGCAGGTTTAAAGAATTTCACTCAAATTGAGTATTGAATATTGAGCATTGATTATTGAATATTCAACGCTCAATGTTCAGGTATCTAATATCGCCCGAATTTCTTTTTCCTGCTTCCTTCTTTTGACAAATGGCAAAAGAAAAGGATCATTAGCGCACTACCTCTGCCTCCAGGTCATAATCGTAAGCTTTGATGATCCTGGCCTGCACAAACTCTCCCACCACCAGCTTCTTATCAGAATGAATGATCACTTCATTGTCCACTTCCACGCTGTCAAATTCTGTGCGGCCAAGATAGCGGCCTGCTTCTTTTTTATCAATCAGCACTTTGAAAGTCTGGCCTATTTTTTCCTGGTTCTTTTCGTAAGAGATCTCCTGCTGCACTTCCATTATCTCCTGTGCCCTGCGTTCTTTTTCTTCAGCAGGAATATCATCAACCAGGTCATAAGCAGAAGTGCCTTCTTCATGTGAATAAGAGAAGATTCCTACCCTGTCAAACCGCTGGCGTTGGAGAAATAATTTCAGTTCTTCCACATCATCCAGTGTTTCGCCGGGAAAACCTGCGATCAGGGTGGTGCGTAAGCAAATGCCCGGCACTTTCTCACGGATAGCGATGGTCAGCTCTTCCATTTCTTCCCGCGTGATCTGGCGCTTCATTGCTTTCAGCATATTATTGGCAGCATGCTGCAAAGGCATATCGAGGTAATTGCAGATATTTTCCCTTTCGCGCATCACATCCAGTATCTCCAGGGGAAATTTGGATGGATAAGCATAATGCAGCCTGATCCATTCCAGTCCTTTGATATCAGCAAGACGGTTCAGCAGGTCAGGCAGCATTCTTTTCTTATAAATATCCAGTCCGTAATAAGTCAGTTCCTGCGCAATCAACATCACTTCCTTCACCCCCATTTTTACCAGTCCTTCTGCTTCTTTCACGAGATCTTCAATGGTCTTGCTCGTGTGTTTGCCACGCATCAATGGTATGGCGCAAAAAGCGCAGGTACGGTTACAGCCTTCAGAAATTTTTAAGTAAGCATAATGCCTCGGAGTGGCGAGCAGGCGCTCACCTACCAGCTCCGATTTATAATCTGCTTCAAATTGTTTCAGGATCAGCGGCAGCTCCATGGTCCCGAAAAAAGCGTCCACTTCCGGGATCTCTGTTTCCAGGTTGTTTTTGTAGCGCTCGCTCAGGCAGCCTGTTACATACACTTTATCCAGCTTGCCCCTTCTTTTCAGCTCCACCTGGTCTAAAATGGTGTTGATGCTTTCTTCATTGGCTTTATCGATAAAACCGCAGGTGTTCACCACCACGATATTATGATCGGATTTCTTGTTTTCATGCACCACATCGATCTCATTGGCCCGCAGCTGCCCGCTCAGTACTTCGCTGTCTACCATGTTCTTGCTGCAGCCCAGGGTAATAATATTGACCTTGTCTTTCTTAAGTGTTCTTGTTTTCAATTATATTCGGTTTAGACCTGCTTAAAGCAGGGGAAAAATCGCTGCAAAGTTAACTTAACCGCCATAATATTTTTAATATTGCTTTGTTAATCAGCTTATTATTTTTTTACTCCTAACATGCTGGAACTAACCGCCGTACAAAAATCTTTCAGTGGCAAAGCCGTACTGGACATCCCTTCCCTGCAACTGGGACAGGGACTTTACTGGCTTAAGGGCGCCAATGGCTCCGGGAAATCAACCTTACTAAAAATACTGGCCGGACTGCTTCCTTTCCGGGGTGAAGTAAAACTGGACGGGATTTCCCAAATGAAAGAACCGGTTGCTTACCGGCACCTTATCAACCATTCCCCGGCAGAGCCCATTTTCCCGGCTTTTATCAGCGGCGATGAACTGGTTGATTTTACTAAAGCTGTCAAAAAAGGAACATCACAACAAATCAGCTTTGTCAAAGAAACACTTGAGATCGGCGCATATACGGCTAATCCCACCGGCAGTTACTCCAGCGGCATGCTGAAAAAACTATCCTTATTGCTGGCTTTTATCGGCCAGCCAAAATGGATATTGCTGGATGAACCATTCACTACACTTGATGTGGCAGCGCAGCAAAATCTGCATACATTGATCAGGCAACAGGTCGATTCAGGTATCTCCTTTATTCTTACTTCACATCATGATGTGGAAACGCCTGATCTTCGGTTTACCCGGATATTTCATTTACAGGACACGCAACTGAAAGAGCTGTAACCAATGAAATCCATTCATCATATTTTAAGCAGATCGATTACCGTACCGTTTTACCGGCAGCATGCAGGCTTATTCCTTTTTACTTTTTTCATCCTGTTTGGTATACAACCGAGCGCTTATCATATCCTGCTGTTTCATTATTCCATCATACACTCTATTCTTGTCTCGGCAGGTTTTGCCGGTGTTGCTTTTATTATATGGGCAACGTATACTTTAAAAGCGATCCTTTTCATACGAAGCTGCCTGAAAAAAGAAGCTTATGACTTTTTGTATCAGTTGCAGGGAGTACCAGATCAAAACCGTTTGGTATATCTGGGAGGAGCGCTGCTGGCAATGCTTGCCCCGATGCTTGTTTATGCGCTTATCGTTGTAATAATAGCCATTAAAGAAGAACTGTTCCTTTCCGGCGTTTTGGTTATTGCTGCTGTGTTGCTTTTATTCCTGGCTTCACTCTTCTCCAGCTGGTATTTATTAAAAAAAGGAAAGGACAACCAGAATATTCAAAAAGGCATTGGTTTGCCATTACGCACAGGGTTATTCAGTATCCTGCTGCAATTTGTTTTCCGCAAACAATTCATTACTGTACTGATCCTGAAAACCGTTTCCTTTTCTGTCCTGTATTTTTTCGCCAAAACGGATAGCCAGGTATTTGAGAACCGCATGCTCTGGTTACTTTACATCACCGCGTTAGCTGGGCATGGCATTATTATTTACAGGAATTTTCATTTCATGGAAAATGAATTGTCCTTTTACCGGAATCTTCCTGTAACGCGCTTGTATACTTTATGTTCACTGGCTCTTGTTTACACGATCCTTCTTATCCCCGAAATATGGGCAATGAAAGGAGTAGTGTTGATTCAGCATAATGCGATGGAATATCTTTGGTTGGCGCTCACAGGTCCCGCATTACTGTTGCTGATACATTCCCTGCTGTATACAGAGCACATGAAAATGCAGGATTTCCTTTCGCTGCTCTTCGGGATCTGGGTGGTGTTTATCTTTTTCAGCCTTTCAAGTATACATTGGCTGATGGCCGTAATAGGGCTTGTATTCAGCTATATACTTTTCAGGATGGGATATTATGCCTATGAAGAAAAAAACTGAAGAGATTGATTGTAGAGCTTTTTAAAAACCTCATAATTCTTTTGATAAGCAGCACGGGCAGCAGCATTGGGTTTATATGTTTCTTTATCCTGCATCAACAGCTTTATATCTTTCCATTCTTTTAAAATGCCTGTCGCTTTCATGCCTATATAAATTGCCCCCATCGCGGATGCATCGGCATTGCGGGATACACGGACCGGCTTGCCCAGTATATCAGTCACAATCCGCAACCAATCTGCCGAATAAATAAATACACCGCCCGCAAAGAGACAAATGATC
>CBHEUU010000278.1:0-6572 GCA_965990355.1 uncultured Chitinophagaceae bacterium | reverse complement strand
CATTTGTGCATGCTGGCGCTATCAATGAATGCGAAGTGCAGATCCAGAATGTGCATAGCGAATACATTACCGAGACCAATGTGAAAGAGAAGCTGGGTGGATTAGACGGCTTGCTCGTAGCTCCGGGTTTTGGTATGCGTGGTGTGGAAGGAAAGATCATTGCAGTTAAATATGCAAGAGAAAGGAATATGCCTTTCTTCGGAATTT
Source organism: uncultured Chitinophagaceae bacterium (assembly GCA_965990355.1). Lineage (GTDB taxonomy): Bacteria > Bacteroidota > Bacteroidia > Chitinophagales > Chitinophagaceae > Terrimonas_A. Next base: position 6,365 of record CBHEUU010000278.1, on the reverse strand, counting down.
GTCTCGGTATGCAAATGGCGGTGATCGAATACGCGAGAAATGTACTGGGACTGAAAGACGCGCATTCTACAGAAATGGACCCGCAGACCAAAGAGCCTGTGATAGACCTTATGGAAGAACAGAAAGAGATCACGGCCAAGGGGGGAACTATGCGACTCGGCGCTTATCCCTGCGATGTTAAAGAAGGAACACTGGCATATACCATATATGGCAAGACCAATGTAAGCGAGCGCCACCGCCACCGCTGGGAGTTCAACAACTCTTATCTCGAACGCTTTGAAAAAGCCGGTATGATAGCCAGCGGAAAAAATCCGGGTACTGGTCTCGTAGAGATCGTAGAATTACCCAATCACCCTTTCTTTATTGGTGTGCAATACCACCCCGAATTGAAGAGTACGGTAGAAAGCCCTCAGCCTATTTTCGTCCATTTTATCAAGGCCGCGAAAGAATACGCTGAGAAGCTGGCAGATATAAAGAACCCACTGTTGCAGAGCGAAATGATCTAATTAAAAATTGAGCATTGAAAATTGAATATTGAATATTTCCAGATCGACCTGGCTAGAATATTCAATAATCAACGCTCAACGCTCAATGCTCAATGATTCCCTGGCATCCAGCGCATTCTACCGGGCACTGGCCTGCTATTGGCCGACTCCTGACTCCCGGCTAACGACTCCTGACTCAAACTGGCTTCCGACTGGGGCAGAACTCCTATCTTTGCCGTCTTTAAATTTTACCCCCTGATGAAGTTTGATCGTAATACCGTCATTGGCTTTGTAGTATTGGCGGCGCTTTTTTTCGGTTATTTTTTCTATACCAATAAAGAACAAACCGCTTACCGGAAGGAAAAGGCAAGATTGGATTCAATTGCAAATGCCAATAAGCCCAAACCCGATCCCCTGATCCAGAAAATAGACTCTGTAAAAGCAGATTCCATGAGAAGGGTTACTTCCAGCGGCTTTTTCAATGATACAGCCGATAAAAAAGAACAAGTGGTTTATGCAGAGAATGATCTCTTCAAAATAGCTTTTACTACAAAAGGTGGCCAGCCCAAATGGGTTGAACTGAAAAAGTTCAAGAACATGGATAGCGGTCACGTTAAACTGGCCAATTCTGCGTTTGACCAGATCAGCTACCGTGTAAATACCGGCACCAGCAGCACCGAAACTTCAGAGTTATACTTCTCAAAAATAGATTCAGTAAAGAATGCGGATGGCAGCACTACTTTTTCCTTTACCAGGGGAGCGGCAGACAGTGCGCATACTGCATCCATCACTCACCAGTTCACGATCAGGCCTGACCAATACATGGTGGATTTTGATGTGGAACTGAAAGGCGCTAGTCAACTGCTTTCGCAAAACACGATGAACCTTACCTGGAGCTATGCGGCAGACCAGCAGGAGTCGGATATCAGCTTTGAAAAGCAGAATACACAGGTAGGATATATGGAAGATGGCGATTTCGATTATCATACCATCGGCCGCACCAGTAGTGTAAACTTTGACAAGAAAGTAAAATGGATCGGCGTACGCCAGCGTTTCTTTAATACTTTCCTGATCGCTAAATCAGATTTTACATCAGGCAAGATGAACTGGAATATTCCCCCTGATGATAAAAAAGTGTTGGTGGAAGCAGTGTCTAATATGCAATTGGCTGTGCCTGCAGGAGACAATGCTAAAGTAGGATTTAGTATTTTCTATGGTCCTGCTGATTTCAAGACCCTGAAAAAAGCAGACCTGAAACTGGAAAAACTGGTGAACCTGGGCCAGGGACCTTATGCTTTTGTACGCCCATTGAACCGTTATGTGATCATGCCGGTGTGGGATTTCCTGAAAAGCTTTGTAAGCAGCTATGGTTTAGTGATCGCTTTACTTACACTGATCATCCGTTTGCTGATATCACCCCTTTCCTATAAGAGCTATTTGAGCGGAGCGAAAATGAAAGCCCTTCGCCCTGAGATCGCCGTATTGAAAGAGAAATATGGCGCCGACCAGCAGGCGATGAGCATGGAGCAAATGAAACTTTTCCGTGAAGCCGGTGTAAATCCTCTCGGAGGCTGTATTCCTGCTTTGCTGCAGATCCCGATCTTCTTCTCGCTGTATAGTTTTTTCAGTTCCAGTGTTGATTTAAGAGGCGCTGATTTTCTCTGGGCGAAAGATCTCTCTGCATTTGATGACTTCATCAAATTTGGCGTGAATATTCCTTTATTGGGCAGTCACCTGAGCCTGTTTACGATCACAGCAGTGCTCACCAGTTTGCTTATCTCGCTTTACAGCATGAGCATGTCGCCTGACCAAAGCAATCCCGTGTTGAAGTATATGCCTTATATCTTCCCGGTATTCCTGCTGTTTATTTTTAATAAACTGCCTTCAGCGTTAACGTGGTACTATACCGTATCCAACGTTATTACACTGATATTGCAGTTTGTGATACAGAACTACATTATTGACCATAATAAGATCCTTGCACAAATAGCAGAAAACCGCAAAAAGCCGAAAACAAAATCGAAATGGCAGGAGCGGATGGAGCAAATGCAGGAGCAGCAGAAGAAGATGAAAGAAGTGCAGCAGAAGGGTAAAAACAAGTAAAAAACGAAACTGGAAGCCAAAAGTCAAAGCCTCAACAGGTTTTGACTTTTGGCTTTTTAATTTTAACTTTTATCCGTCGCAACTTATTAGCTATTTTGGAGCGTCTTTCTACCAACTAACACGGTATCAATATGAAAAGAATTTACTCTATTGCTGTAGTGCTTTTTTTCCTGCTTTCAGCCGGAACTGTTCTGGCCCAGAGAAAGCTGACGGAAGCGACTATCTCCTATGATATCGTTATCAACACGAATAATTCAACTCCCAAAGCAGCTGATCTGCTGGATGGGGCTGTTAGCGTTATATACCTCAAGGGTAATTCCAGCCGCTCTGAGATGATCAGTTCCCTTGGCACCCAGTCAACCATCATAGATGGCAAAACCGGCAATGTGACTATTTTAAAAGAGTATGGTGAGCAGAAATACATGATCAACCTGACGCCAGCCAACTGGAAAGAATCGAACAAGAAATATGAAGGAGTGGAATTTACCTACGAGAACGAGTTTAAGACCATTGCCGGCTATAATTGCCAGAAAGCGATTGGTAAGCTGGCCGATGGCAGCAGCTTTACGGTTTATTTTACCAAAGACCTGGTGCCGGTAAATAAAGACTTTCAATACCTCAACCGGGCGCTGCCAGGCCTGGCTATGCAATACGAAGCCAATCTGGGCAAGCAGAAAGTGACCTATACGGTCTCCAGCATCAATTTTAACCTGGTGCCGGCAGCTAAGTTTGATACGCCGAAATCGGGGTACAGGGTGATGACATACGAGGAGAGTAAAGCTGGATTATAAGTATTCATAACGCCAACGGGTCACGAATTGCAATTAGAACCTAATTGGTATAGAAAATGTATTATAAGAATAGAATATAAGCAGAAGCTGACAATAGTCAGTTAAGCAACGGAAAAACAAAAGTTTTTAGAAATTGATATTAACTGTAGCGCTTGGAACCTGGTTCTTTTGAGAGTTCAGGTTGAGAGTTACTTTCTTGCGGGCTGGAATAGCGTAAACTGTGTGACCTTGTTGGTAGGTTATCACAGTGGAATTCAGGTTGATGTATGTAGTTTCTCCTGCATTGATAACCTGGCTTCCACGGAAAGTGTAACCAGTCTGCAAAGAGAATGAACCCGGTTTGATAGAAGAAACTTTGTTGTTAAGCAACAATTTACGCGGTTTGTCCTTATTGATCTTACCATCTCCCAGTGTTGCAAAAGCAACAACAGCAGTGGCAGCCAGTAAAAAAGACAGACCCAATTTTCTGCTCGCAGCTTTTAATATGGAAGAGTTAGTTTTCAATTCAATGCAAATTTAACACTAAAAAAGGAATTATTGCAAACCGTCTATCAATAATTTTAGTACTTATTTAACGGGTAAAACACGAAATTGTTACACCTGCAAGAAAAAAATATTTGTCACTTATGCACATCTGGGGGAAACAAAAAGATGTGGGGATTGTTTTTTTAAGATAACTTGTTGATACAACAGCCAATATGGCTTACCACGCTCTACTTGCCTCGTTTTTATACATCCTAAAACCCCACCGGAATCATGAAAGAGAACCCTTATCAGGAAGACCGGGAGCAGATGCGGGAATTGCTCCGTCAGTATGAAAACCTAAAGAATGGCCGCTCTTCTTCCTTTATCGAGGAAGAATCATTTGAGAAAATAATCTCCTATTTCGAAGAAAGAGAAGAATTACCCAAAGCCCAGGAAGCCGCCGAAATGGCTATTGAGCAGTATCCCTATTCAGCCTCTCTGCTGATCAGGAAAGCCGATATCCTTCTCTCCGTCCGCCGTTACCGCGAAGCACTGGACATATTGGATCATGCCGCCCTGTTAGACAGCAACGATATCAACCTTTATATTTTAAAAACAGATGCCTATCTGGCCCTGGATGAACAAGCCAAAGCCGTGTCCCTGCTGGAAGAAGCCCTGCATATTTTTGAAGGCGAAGAAAAAATTGAACTGCTGTTTGAACTCGGCGACGTGTATGACGATTACGAAGAATTTGATAAAGTATTCGATTGCCTGAAAATGATACTGGAACAGGAGCCTACCAATGAAGAAGCGCTCTATAAAATATGTTTCTGGACAGACTTCACCGGAAGGAATGAAGAAAGCATCCGTCTTCACCAGCAGATCATTGATGAACATCCTTACAATGAACTGGCCTGGTTCAATCTCGCTGCTGCCTACCAGGGATTGAAGTTGTATGAAAAAGCAATTGATGCTTACCAATATGCCATCACCATCGAAGAGAAATTCGATTATGCTTACCGCAATATGGGTGATGCATATATCCGTCTCCGTAAATACAAAGAAGCTATTGAAGCACTGGAAAAAGTAACGGAGCTATCCAAGCCGGAAGTGGTGATCTATGAAGCCATTGGTCATTGTTATGACCGTTTACGGAATTATGCACAGGCAAGATTTTACTATCGCAAAGCATCTCACCTGAACCAGGAAGACAGCAAACTCTTTTATAAGATCGCTTGCACTTATTTTAATGAAGGCCAGTGGGAGAGTTGCATGAAGCAATTGGATACTGCCATGAAACTGCAACGCCTGCAACCCGAATACAACCTGTTGATGGGTGAATGCAAAATGGAAATGGGATTGATCCGTGATGCGATCCAGAGTTTCTCCAATGCCGTTCGCATCAGGCCGAAAAACATAGCCGGCTGGGAAGCATTGATCCGTTGCCTGTATAAAGCAGACCTGATGGATGAAGCGCTTGACCAGGTGAATGCCGCATTAAAAGCGACCAATGACAAGCCTGTTTTCTTTTTTTATAAATCAGCCATTTTGCTTGCATCCGGCAAGAACAAAGAAGCTGTGCTGTTACTCGAAAGAGCATTGACCCTTGCACCTAAATTGCTGAAAAAATTTCTGGAGTTGAATCCTGCGAGCCTGCAAAGCCAGCAGATCGTAGATATTGTGGCAAAGTTCAAACGGAACAGATCACTATAAAGGTTTAAAAGTTTAAGGTTTCAAGTTTAAACTTTTAAACGTTGAGCCATTAAACGATAACTACTCGTCTTTACTGTATCTTCCCTATTTTTGCGCCGGTTTTTCCCTGGGCTCAGGAGCCCGCATTCTATGAATCAAATCTGAATAACAATGAATTTTAACCTGTCTCAGATGCCCGACCGTAACCAGCGCCCGCGTATTGCAGGGATAACAATGGTGATGGACAAGGGGCTCAGCTTAACCGAGGCACAGAATTTCTTAAGCGTTTCTTACCCTCATATTGATATTATTAAACTGGGTTTTGGAACGTCTTATGTAACACCCAACCTGAGGGAAAAACTGGAACTCTACCGTTCTTATGATCTTCCTATTTACTTTGGCGGCACGCTCTTTGAAGCATTTCTGATCCGCAACCAGTTTGATGATTATATAGCTGTTTGCAAAGATTTCGGAATTGATTACATGGAAGTGAGCGATGGTTCTATCACTATTCCGCATGCAGAGAAATGCGGGTATATAGAGAAACTCACGAAACATGGCGTAGTGCTGAGCGAAGTGGGCAGTAAAGATGCAGCGCATATTATTCCTCCGTATAAATGGATTGAACTGATGCGTGCAGAATTGGAAGCAGGCGCCACTTATGTGATCGCCGAAGCGCGCGAAGCTGGTAATGTAGGGATCTATCGTGGTAGTGGTGAAGTAAGAGAAGGTCTGGTACAGGAAATACTTACCCAGATCCCCGGCGAGAAGATCATCTGGGAAGCTCCGCAAAAAGCACAACAATTATATTTTATCGAAATGCTGGGTT
>CBHEUU010000277.1:0-6576 GCA_965990355.1 uncultured Chitinophagaceae bacterium | reverse complement strand
ACGGTTACAGAATTCGCCGTTCGGGTTTTCCATTACAGCGCATCATCTTCACCAGTTTGATATAAGTTACAATGATACGGTGTTCAATAACGTTAATGGCTTCAGCAATGGAAGCAGCAGTAAGTTCAGCTTTGATAAATTGTTCCGTCATTTTGTACTGGCGGCGAATATTTACCTGGGTGATAAAGTGGAACTGGCCATGGGGTATAATTATCTCCGGCGCAAGGAGCTGAATATCGGTGGCTCAGGTAATGGACTGACGGGTTTTTCCATGGGACTATCATTGTTGCTGAACAAACTGCAGATCCGTTATGCGCGCTCGCAATACCAGAACAATACAGCATATAATCAGTTCGGCCTTAATATATCATTGAATCAGTATTTTGGCCTGGGAAAATTCGGAGAGCGGGTGGGGTGGTAAAAAAAGCCTGGTTTATAAATCATAATGACATGAATCAATTGTTCCAGCGTTTTAAAGTTCTTTTCTCAGGTAAGTATGCCGGCACTTTTATTCTTGCGCTGTGTATCGTGTGTAAGTCACTGCTCATTTTTTTTTATTCGTATATCGGGCGGGATAAAATGTATCATCTCTCTGCCAGTTATAATTTACTGCATGGCAAAGGGTGGACAAACAGTTTTTATTATTCCGATCAGCTTAGCAAAGAAGTTCCTGAGTCATTTTGTTTATGGCCTCCCGGCTATGGTTTGCTGGTTGCGCCGGTGGAATATCTCATGGGTGACAATCTTCATTTGAGCACAGACATCATAGAAATCATTTTTTTTATTGCATTTATCCTGCTTTGCAGGGCTATCCTGCGAACGCAGGGAATGAGCACCTTCTGGTTGAACATATCCACCCTTCTTCTTGGCTTTTATTCCCATGATTTTATTGAAGTCTCATTGGGGACAGACCTGCCTGGGGTATGTTTAATGCTGGGCTTTTTTTATTGCAGCATCAGGTTATGGCGAATGGATAATCGCCGCTCTTCGTTGTTACTGGGAGCTATAGCAGGTTTCTGTCTTTTTATGGCAGGGTTTACACGCTACATGTATGTGCCTGTTGCGTTATTCGCAGCCATCTTTATGCTGGCAATTGCTTATTGGAAAAATAACCGGCTATCACTGAAAGCTTACTGGATGTGTTTGCTGGTATGCGGAGCAGGTCTTGCCGCTGCTACATTGTATCAAACAGTTGCCTGCGGCAGTCCTTTTTATATAGGCACAGATAAGAAAAGCCTGTTTGTAAGTAATCTTCATTACTGGCATCCTGCAGCACTCGGCGCATTTCTTAACCTGAACGTGTATGCTACTTTGCTGGAGCGGTTCACGGCGGTGTCCTTTACTACCTGGCAAAAAGTGTTCGGATGGGTCAACCTGGTAGTGTATGGGCTGATCCTGGTAAGCATTGTTCGTTTTTTGCCTAAGATCAAAAAAACAGATGCGAAGAGTTTCCCTATTTTTGAAACCGTGGGTTTTGTGCTTTCTGCGTCCTTGATAGGGCAACTTGCATTGCTGAGTCTTACTAATTCACCAAAGTATGATCTGTCGGGCGAACCATGGACATTTATTGTTGAAGGGCGTTATCACGCATTTCCCGTGGTATTTCTACAGTTGTTCTTTTTAAACAGCCTTTCAAAAGCCGGCAGGATTTTACCTCTGAAAAACATACGGACATTTTTTATGGCCGGTTTGTTTTTGCTTTTATGCATCAACACGCTTCATCAGTTTTATTTTACTGCGAAAGTGATGTTGAATTTCCGTGAAATGAAAAGCAGTCTCAAAAGAGAGCAGGATTACGATTTTGCTGAATCATATATAAAGCAAGTCCTTCAGGAAAATCCTGATAAAGATGTTTTAGTAGTGTCTTCGGATTCGTATTATCCCTTAATGGGGTCTGTGCTTGGTGCAAAAGGAATAAAAGACTACACTAATCTTACCACGATAAATTCCCGTGTACATAAACCAACGGTGCTGCTGGCGATTATTTTTCCTCAACAGTTGGACCAATACAAAACGTTTACCGGGCGCAGTGATGTAAAGCTGGTCAGGGAAATAAATGGAACGTATATTTACAGACAGGATTTGAAATAAATTAAATCCTGTCTGTAAATAGCGATGCCTTCATTTGTCAGTAATACCATATTCGTTATTATCCCTGTGTTTAATGAAAAGCAGGTTATAAGGTCTGTGGTGGAAGGTGTGATCAATGCCGGTTACCCGGTTATTCTTATAGATGATGGTTCTGCAGAAGATATAGCTGCTGAGGTAAAAGGCCTTGAAGGCTTGCATTACCTGCGGCATAAAGTGAACCTGGGGCAGGGTGCTGCACTTCAAACCGGTATTGACTTTGCGTTAAAGCTCGGCATGGAATACCTTGTTACGTTTGATGCCGATGGCCAGCATCAACCCCGGGATATTGCAGTGATGCTTGAACCATTGCAGCAGGAGCAGGCTGATATTGTTTTGGCCTCCCGTTTTCTTCACAAAGGATATCATAATGCTTCGTGGCAAAGAAGATGTTTGCTGCAGTTCGCCCGCTGGATCAATTATTTTTTCACTGGTCTTTATTTGTCTGATGCTCACAATGGCCTCCGGGCGATGAACCGCCTGGCTGCTTCATCTATCCGCATTACAGAAAACCGGATGGCGCACGCTACCGAAATAATTGCCCAGATAAAGAAGAAAAAATTGCGTTATAAAGAAGTTGCTGCCAATGTGGTGTACACGGATTATTCCCGCAAGAAAGGACAATCCGGTTTATACAGTATAAAGATTTTTTTTGATTTAGTTTTACAAAAACTCTTCAAATGAACGGAATCCAGATTGTACTGATCACAGGTATTGTATTGATCGCCGTCTATTTCTTTGCACGGCAGCGCAATTCATTACTGGATATCCTTTTGCTTTTGGGGTTAGTAGGCACAGCCCTGATCTTTATTTTCTTTCCTGATCTTACCAGTGCTCTTGCACACAGGCTCGGCGTTGGGCGGGGAGCTGACCTGGTTTTTTATATCAGCATTATTATTTTCTGGTTTGTGATCATCAAGCTTTACGTACGTATACGCAAGCTGGAAAAGACTATCACCGATATTATAAGAAAGGACGCATTAAATACAGGCGACAGATGACGTAGGTTTCATCATCTGTCACCCTGCGTTTAGTTTAAAGGTAGCTTAAGTTCGTTTTAGGACTCAGTTCCGCCAATGTTTCATACATCAGCCTTATCGTGTTTTCTATATCGTCCTTATGCAACATCTCTACGGTAGTATGCATGTAGCGGAGCGGGATCGAGATCAATACAGAAGGACATCCATCATTGGCATAAGCAAAAGAGTCTGTATCTGTGCCGGTGCTGCGGCTCAATGCGCGCCATTGTACAGGAATATCTTTATCTGCCGCAATTTTTTCCACGAATCCCAGCAACTTATTATGAACGGCTGGTGCATAAGCAAGTGATGGCCCTTTGCCGGTTGATACATCCCCTTCAATGTTTTTATTGATCATAGGAGTAGTAGTATCGTGGGTTACATCGGTAACGATTGCTATATTAGGTTTTATACGGCGTGCGATCATTTCAGCACCACGCAATCCGATTTCTTCCTGCACAGCATTTACTACATACAGTCCGAAAGGAAGTTTCTTTTTATTCTCTTTTATTAAGCGGGCCACTTCAGCGATCATAAAGCCACCGATACGGTTATCGAAAGCGCGGCCTACATAGTTACCATTTGCCAATTCATCAAAACCATCCTGGTAAGTTACCACAGCACCTATATGAATGCCGAGGCTTTCTACTTCTTTACGGTTGCGTGCACCGCAATCGAGCCAGAGGTTTTCAGTTTTGGGTTGAGTTTCTTTATCGTTGCCGATCCTGGTATGAATGGCTGGCCATCCGAATACAGCTTTCACAATACCTTTCTTACCGTGTATTAACACGCGGGAAGCAGGCGCGGTTTGATGGTCAACGCCTCCGTTTCTTTTCAGATAGATCAATCCTTCCGGTGTTATATAATTCACAAACCAGCTGATCTCATCAGCATGGGCTTCTATTACTACTTTAAAAGGATGGTCGGGGTTGATAACGCCTACTGCTGTGCCATAAGGGTCTACATAGTGTGTGTCAACATAAGGCTTCAGGTATTCCAGCCAAAGTTTTTGTCCCCAGGTTTCAAACCCCACAGGTGAAGCATTATTGATATAGTTCTTTAGGAAAGTAAAAGATTTGTCGGTAATGATCGCCTTTTTTGCTTTGCTGGATTTTGCCATGCTTTGTTGTTTTGTTAAAGAGGCAAAAATAAAGCAAAGTCAGCGGATCAGGGTCACCATTCCTTTTCTGAAATAAGGCTGGCCCAGGTAGTCGATGGCTTTTACCATCCAGACATAAGTATTGGTTCCCTGCAATTGTCCATTGATCCGCCCATCCCAGCCATAGCCGTTCATGGAAGTGCTGAACACCAACTGGCCCCAGCGGTTATAAATATTGAAATATTCCATTTTCTGCATGCCTGCAATAACGGGCAGCAGGCGGTCATTTTTGCCGTCGCTATTAGGCGTAAATGCAGTGGGCACAAAAACAGCAGGGAGGGTGGCAAATACTTTTACCGAAACAAAAGCCGAATCAAAACACCCGGCACTGTTATACACCTCCACTTTATAACGGATCAAATCCGCCGGCTCCCTGAAAAGAGCGATTGGATTGGCAATATTATTTGCAGACAAAGAATAGGAGGGCGACCACAGGTAAGACTCGCCGCCGCTGGCCTGCAATTGCAATGGCTGGCCGGTTATAACAACCGTATCACGGCCGGCAAATGGCTGTATCTCCGGAAGCACTGTTACCAATACCGTGTCCCTGGAAGGCTTGGGACAGCCACGTGTGTTCTCATAGGCCGTGAATACAAACGGTGTGGTGCGGGGTGGATAGGCAATCGGCTCCAGCAAACCGGCATTGGACAGATAATTAGCCGGCGACCATGACCATGAATTTCCATCCGTAAAAGAGTGCAGGGCAGCCGGGGTATTATAACAGATCACAGTATCTGCACCAGCCCTTGCCAAAGGATAAGGAACAGTAGTGACGCTGATAGAAGCATTGGCTGAACATCCGCCTATAACAGCCATAACCTGGTAATTGGTAGTGGCAGGCGTAATGGCCTGCGGGTTTTGAACAGCCGGATCAATCAATTGCGCAGCAGGTGTCCATGCATATTGCAATCCATCAGATACCAGCCGCAGCCTGATTGTATCACCACTGCAGATGGTGGTATCATTCATAGGCTGAAGGCTTATATGATCTACTACACGGACCAGTACGGAATCGCGATTGATACAGCCATCCGTATTCAATTCCACATAATACCAGGTGGTAATAGGTGGTGACACAACCGGATTGGAAATATTTGTTGCTGAAATAAAACTGCCGGGGCTCCAGGTAAAACTGCCTGTGCCTTCTGCCAGCAAAGGCAACTGATCATTCAGGCAGATCAATGTATCTGAAAATGCAAGACGGATAGGCGGCCGGTCGATGATCGTAACCGTTTTATCAATGGTATCACGGCAGCCATCTGTAGTGGTTACAATAAGCCGCACTAATTTGTCTCCAACCGATGAATAGTTATAAGAGGAGTTCTGCTGATCGGAAACATCCGTAAATGAAGAAGGGTCTCCAAAATCCCAGGTCCATGAATTGAGTGAACCTGATATTAGTGTTGTCTGATCGGTGAATAAAGTTGTTTTGGTGATGCAAATGCCTGTAGCGGAAAAATCAGGTTCCAGCCCGGGATACACATACACTTTTGCATAGTCCGTATCAGAGCATGTTTGTCCTTTGTTTACAATAAGCTCTATGGTATATGTTCCATTAACAGCGAAAGTATAGTTCAATGCAGGTGTGCTGGCGGTGAATATGCTGGCGCCTGCCGGGTTGAATACAGCCCAATCGTATGAAACAATAAGGGGGCTGGTCGCCCGGTTCTGGATCACAGCAGAACGTGTATTGCCGCAAAGCATATAATCTTCTTCCAGTGAGGCTGCTGCGATACTGCAATCTGCTATATTGATCTGCAGGTCCTTCCGTTGTGTGGCAATCACTACGCCGTTGCGGACCTCCGAAGCGCAAACTGTTACCACATAAATGCCTTGTGGCGGTGCAGTGCCCGTAATTATACCGGTGGCCGGATCAATACTCACTTTTGGTCCCAGCGGGGATGTTTCCATAAAATCAGGATATGCATAAGGCACAAAATTATAAGGAGGATTACCTGCGGGCACGCCATTCACTCCAGCTGTTGTGCTCATATAAGCCCCACAGAAAGAATAAACCAGCTGATCATTATTGGCATCTGCTGCAGCAAAGCTGTAAGAAAAATAATTATCGGCGCAAACTACCACGAGGTCTGAACCGGTGAAATGGGCACTATGATTATCTGCGTTGGCTGACCCGGGAATATCACAGGTGTAGGTGGCGCCTACCTGGCTTCCGGCAGAAAGATTATTGATGCCGCGTATGCGGTAATTGACCTCGCTGGCAATCGTGTACCCTGCCGCGGATGCCGGAAGTGAAACGGTGAAGTGATA
>CBHEUU010000276.1:0-6589 GCA_965990355.1 uncultured Chitinophagaceae bacterium | reverse complement strand
CTAGAACCAGAAGGAATTAATGTTGCTTTTGTATTATAACAGATAGTTGTATCAGGTCCTGCATTGGCCATTGGATACGGCACCGTATTAATTTGTATGCCTTTGGTAGCAGTACAGGAACCAATAGTAGCCACTACTGTATACAATGTGGTAGTGCCTGCAATAGCGATCGGATTTTGTGCGGTAGGATTATCTACTGAAGCAGCAGGCGTCCACTGAAACTGCAATCCATCACTTTCAATACGCAATTGCACCTGATCCGTCCGGCAGATTGTGGTATCCGCCATTTCATTCAATGTTACAAAAGTGACAACGCGCACGTTTACTGTATCCTTATTGATACAACCCTGTTCATCCAATTGAACGATATACTGTGTAGTGGTAGTAGGGTTAACCGTTGGTGTGGCGGTGTTCGCATTCACCATATTCGTTGTGGGTGTCCAACTGAACACACCGGGGCCTGAAGCCTGTAGCTGTACTGCATCCGGCACACAGATCAATGTGTCTTTGAATGCAAGCGTGAGAGGCGGCTTATCAATAATGGTAACAGTATCCTTGATGGTTTTAAAACAGCCTTTGCTGTTGGTAACGGTAAACACTACTTCTTTCGGTCCGATAGTACTGTATTTCCAGCTCGTGTCCTGCTTATGTGATGTATCAGCCAGCGTGGTCTCATCTCCGAAATTCCATGACCAGCTATCCACCACGCCATAGTTGGTAGTAGTAGCATCAGTGAATACAACAGGATTATTGATACAGATACCAGCTATATTAATTGCCGGGAAAAAGCCTGGCCAAACGCGAACGATAGCAGTAGTGGAATCAGAACAATCCTGGTTGCGGTTGGTCACCAGTTTAATGGTGTAGTCGCCTGCAACAGAAAATGTATGTGTGGGGGTAGGAAGTGTGGAAGTATTATTAACGCCGCTGCCCGGATCGCCGAATTCCCAGTAGTAAGAATTGATCAATGGACTGCTGAATTTATTGCTGAAATCCATGGTAAAGCCATCGCAGGATGTATACACAGGATCGAGCAGTGATTTAGCGATATCGCAACCTCCGGCTTTTATCTGCAGGTCTTTCCGTTGCGTGGCAATCACCACGCCATCACGGATCTCTTCCACGCAAACAGTCACTACATAAATTCCTTCGTCAGGTGATGTACCTGATATCAACCCGGTATTCGGATCAATTGTTACAGTCTGCCCCAATGGTTGAGATCCATTGTATGGGAAGCTATAAGCAACAAAATTATAGGGTGGGGCAGTAGGCGGATTAGGAGTGGGGGTGTTAGGACCACCGGGAGGACTGTTGTCCTGGCCACCACCTGCATAAGCATTACAAAAACTGTAGCGCAGCACATCAGTGTTATCAGGATCTACTGCAGCGAAGCTGTAGGTAAAGGGATAGCCGCCGCAAACGATAACTGTATCACGGGCTATAAATCTTGCGCTATTATTGTCAGGCCCATCAGCTTTTGGTGAGGTACCTGGTATCTCTGCGGGATAAGTAGCACCATAACTGCCGGAGCCTACCACATTGCTGATGCCATTGATCCGGCAGCAGCGCTGGTAGGCAATGGTATAGCCTGCTGCAGTAGCAGGAAGGCTGACATCAAATTCGTAAAACCCCACCTGGTAGCAAACCTGTGGAGCATTGGTAATACAGGGGCCGGGGTCTGATAATTGAAGGGTGGTAGGAGAGCCTTGCATGGGAATAGACTGTTGCCATACCATGCTTCTGTTGGTATTGTTGTAAATGGCAATAGCTGCATTAGGGTCCAGTTGAGCGCCTGCAGAAAAACAATCCCGGTAAAGTTTTAGCGTGACATGGTAGTTGTGGTTGCCGTTGCTGAACCCCGTGTAGGTATAATACATTTCACCACCGGTGATATGCTCAGCCAGCAAGGTCTTGGAGAGGAAAATACAGCTCAGTATCAGTAAAAAACGCTTCATTGCACGGATCAACATATCAGGTATCGCTTAAAAAATTATCCAAAATCCAATTGCTTTTTTCCGATTCTTCCAGCATCCCCATGTGACCCGACTCATGTAAGATGTGAATATACGCTTTTTCAGGAAGGTAGCATAGCTTCAGACCGTCTTGCAAAGGGACTGCCATATCATGCTCACCCATTATGAAAAGTATTGGTAAATGGCTGTCTTTCAATACCTCAGTTCTCTCTGGTCTTTTGATCATTGCTTCGTAGTAAGAAACGAGTGCAGTAGGGGAAAAGTTGCTTAAACCGCCGATAAATTCTGTCACTTCATCTGGTTTTTTTGCCTTTGTGCTTCCTGAAAAAAGGTTGGGAGAAGTGGTTCGCAGAAACTCAAAACTGCCGTGCTGCCGGATAAAGTCTATTCCTTTCCGGCGGATGGCTTTCTTTTCTTCACTGTCGGCAAAAGCAGTGGAATGAAAAAGCCCAAGTGCACTCACATGGTTGGGATAATAATCAGCCAGTGCCAGGGTCACATACCCTCCCATACTATGGCCAATTACAGGGCAGGCATGAATATTTTCTTCATGAATGATAGAATGGATACTTTCTGCCAGCCCTTCCATACTCATGTCTGGGATTTCTTCCGACAAGCCGCTGCCCGGCAGGTCGGGTACGATCAGCCGGAAGGATGATTGGAGGGCCGCCACCTGTCTGTCCCATACACTGCCGGTTTCCCCAAATCCATGAATGAGGATAACCGGTTTTCCTGATCCGCTTACACGGTAAAACAGCTTCTTTCTGCCTGCAATTAATTCTTTGTTCATGTTGATCAGGGTTTATGACTACCAGGATGATTAAATCGTGTCAATGACACATTCAATTATCCATTTTTTCTGCGGTTGATTTTTTGTTTGATCCAGGCGCCCAATGTTACCAGCAGTATTAAACCCGAGAGGATAGCGGCCGTTCTTGAAAGCAGGTCGCCAAACCGCACAAAAAAAGTTTGCCGGTCGTCTACCGGTATGGCCAGTTTGGTGGATGCCGCTTTATCCCACGGTTGCGGATTGATCACATTGCCGACAGGATCAATAAAACAACTGATACCGGTATTAGCGCTCCGGGCAATCCATTTCCTGGTTTCCAGAGCTCGCAGCCGGCCATAATTTTCATGTTGCTTATAACCGGGAGTATCGCCCCACCATCCATCATTGGTGATGATGGTGAGTATATTGGCACCTTTGCGTACATATTCGGTGATATAATCGCCATAAATACTTTCATAGCAGATGATAGGAGCTGCTTTGAAATGTTCATCCCAGGGTACAAATACTTTTCTTTCAGAATCCCTTCCCAACGTACCACTGATGCCTCCAAAATCTTCAAACCATTTTCCCATAAAATTTAAAAAGGAAGGAAGGGTTTCCACACCGGGAACGAGTTTGGCCTTATGATATAATTGTATGCTGGTGTCTGCATCAAAAAAAGCTGCGGTATTAAAAGCGTCATAGTACGTGCGGCTGTTTGATTCAAAGCGTGCAGTAGGTGGTGCATCTTTTTTATCAGGGCCATAATTTTTATAGCTGTCAATACCTGTGAGCAGGTTCACTTGCGGATGGCGTTGAAGAAAAGACCAGATAGGGCTATAAAAGAAATTCTGTTTGATCTCGTGTTCCCAAACCTGCGCCGGGACCGCTGTTTCCGGCCATACTACCAGTGTTGTGTTGCGGTCGATCTCTTTTTCGGAAAGAACGATCAGCTTTTGTATCTGCTCATTAATACCTCCCGCAAACTTTTCTGTATAAGGATCAATATTGGGTTGCACTATTACCACATTTTTAGTGGCTTCTGCGTATGCAGCAGCAGCTGTTTTTGTTTCGCTGTTGAGAATAAAACGGGAAATGAGCATTGGCACAAAAAGCAGTGCCACCCATAGCGATACATTGATATAATATTTCCGGGTGCGGCCTGTTTGCCGGTAGTGCATAAACAGAGAATAGGCCAGCACATTGCTCAGCATGATCCAAAGGGTGCCGCCTGAAGCGCCGCTGTATTCATACCACTGCACCCATTGAGGATGGGTTGCAAAAGCATTGCCCAGTGTTAACCAGGGCCAGCTCAGCTCCCAGTTCTGATGAAGGAATTCAAAAGCCAGCCAGAACAGGATAAGACTTGTATGCCCGACCCTCGCTCCCCATCTTTTTTTTACTTCACGGGCAAATATCCAGGGCAGGCTCATCACAAGGCTGTTGGCAATAAAAGCACCCAAAGCGCCAGGCAGGCTGGCATTCCAGACCCACCAGGTAGTGAATATGTTCCACAGCAACAGCTGGAGATAAAGAAGGCCAAAGAATTGTTTTCCGTTGCGGGCATGGTCCATCAGCCACAACAGGGGTACCCAGGCAACAAATATCAGTAGCGTAAGTGGAGATACAGGCCAGGCAGCCCACAATAATAAGGCTCCGCCAATAGCTGTGAAAAGATGAGTGAAGCGCTTCACGGGAGATTATTTGTGTAAATGTAAGGTTTGCTTCGTTTCGCTCGCAATCTCGCCCGCAATTCCGTTCATACATAATGAAATCGTAAATTGCCTGAATGAATGCGGAAGATAAAATAAAGCAGCTGGAAGAACAGATACACCGGTTGTCGGTTGATATCCATGCCTCACATCAGCAGTTATTGCAACTGCAGGAGGAGCTTCGTGCATTGAAACAGAACATGGGGCTTCCCGCTGGAAAAAGCATTTCATCAACGCCGGTAGTGGAAAGCCGCCAGCGGTTGGGCCTGGAACATTTTATTGGCCTGAAGCTTATTCATCTCGTAGGTATTATTGTGCTGGTAATAGGTATTTCCATTGGTGTAAAGTATGCGATAGACGGTCAGCTCATTTCTGAAGCGATGCGGATCGCGCTGGCTTATGCAGCAGGTATATTATTGTTTCTATTATCTCTCCGGCTGAAAAAGAAGTATCAGTTATTCAGCGCTATCCTTTTCAGTGGAAGCATGGCTTCCATTTATTTTACCACCTATGCTGCGTTTGCGTATTATCATTTTATACCGGGTACGGTTGCTTTTTTAATTATGGCTGCACTTACGGTGTACACAATCTTTATGGCCATCCGTTACGACCGAAAAGAGATAGCGATCGTAGGGATGGTGGGAGCTTATGGCATTCCATTCCTGGTGAGTGCTAACAGTGAAAGGGTGGACCTGTTCTTTTCTTATATCTTATTGATTAACGTGGGTATTGTGTTTCTTTCTTTCCGCAAATCATGGAGGCTGGTAGGGCAGCTTGCCATGCTGATCACCTGGGTATTATTTATTGGCTGGGCTATGTTACGTTATGATGAATCGCAACAATGGCTGGCACTTGTTTTTATGATCGCTTACTACCTGCTGTTTTGCCTGGATGCACTGGCATTCCTGTTGCGCAGTAAGAAAGCTTTGTCTTTTACGGAAATGCAGCAGGTGATAGTGAACAATACGGCTTTATACATCGCGGCACTAAGTATTTTTAATTACACAGCGGCATCAGGCTTTGTGTTTTTATGGCTGGCGGTAATGACACTGGGCATTGCCGTTCTGTTTCCTTCAGAAAAACGTTTGCAACAAATGCTGACCATCCAGACTCTGGTAGTATTGTTATTGTTCATCAGTTTCCAATGGGAAGGGTTGACTGTTACCTTGCTTTGGGTAGCCGTTGCAGTTTCACTTTTTATATGGGGAATAATAGGAAAGAAATCCTGGGTGCGGCTGGCCGCAGTATTCCTGGTTGGGCTTACTCTTGCAAAGTTGTTGATACTGGACAGTAAAAATTTTTCCGCGGTCCAAAAGATCACGTGTTATATAGCAATAGGAATATTGCTGTTGCTAGGTTCTTTTTATTATCAGAAGTTAGGATTAAAAGGGAAGGATTGATTGGATACGGGATGTGGGATGTGAGATGCGGGATACGTGATGCCCAATAGGCAGGATCTTTTCAATTGTCACCCCGGACCAAGTT
Source organism: uncultured Chitinophagaceae bacterium (assembly GCA_965990355.1). Taxonomy (GTDB): domain Bacteria; phylum Bacteroidota; class Bacteroidia; order Chitinophagales; family Chitinophagaceae; genus Terrimonas_A. Next base: position 650 of record CBHEUU010000276.1, on the reverse strand, counting down.
TGGTTAACACTCGAGTTTAACGAATCTAAGATCCGGGGTCTCCCAGCACTGCACTTGTTTCAAACCGGTAAGTCTTATTGCGTATCCCGCATCTCACATCCAATTCATAATAATATCCCTGCGATCTCTTCCCAGTTATTTACCCTTTTGTGTCTTCCCTGGTTGGCCCGCACATTATGCGGCTGTGTGTAAAGCAAACTTGTTTCTCCTTTGAAATAATCAAGGTTACGGAAATGATCATCGATCATGATATCCGCCTGTATGATCTGTTTTGATCCGCAGAATACCATCTGCTGCCAGGTGATAAAAGGGAAATGTTCATTCAGCCAGGCTTGCTTTTCGGGCAGGCTTTGCGGGAACTCAGTTGCTGCCGATACGATATAGAGATCGTATTTTTTATTCAATTCTTTCATAACAGGCAGGCTGCCTGTCATCACCGGCGCGGTGCGGAAAAATCCCGGCGTGTAGATATACCGGACGATATTAGGAAATCCTTCTCTTTCAGGTTTGCCGGCCACTTCTTCCATCGGACGGCGGCGTCCAAAATCCTTTTCGTCCATTTCAAAAAACTGGTGATACACATCTGCGAGCACACCATCCATGTCAATCGCGATTCTCTGCATATATAAAAAGTAAAATGAACATTGATT
>CBHEUU010000275.1:0-6618 GCA_965990355.1 uncultured Chitinophagaceae bacterium | reverse complement strand
ATGCACCATTTGCCGGAGCAGCTATCGGTGAGTTCTTCCGCGACACCGGAAGGCCTGCACTGATCATCTATGATGATCTTTCCAAACAAGCCGTGGCTTACCGTGAAGTGTCTCTGCTGCTGCGCCGCCCTCCGGGCCGTGAAGCTTATCCTGGTGACGTATTCTACCTGCACAGCCGTTTGCTGGAAAGAGCTGCGAAAGTGATCAACAACGATGAGATCGTTAAGAACATGAATGATCTGCCTGATTCTATCAGACACCTGGTAAAAGGTGGTGGATCACTCACAGCGCTGCCGATCATCGAAACACAGGCAGGTGACGTATCAGCATATATTCCTACAAACGTAATCTCCATTACAGACGGACAGATATTCCTCGAATCAAACCTGTTCCTTTCTGGTATCCGCCCGGCGATCAACGTAGGTATCTCTGTAAGCCGTGTGGGTGGTAATGCCCAGATCAAATCCATGAAAAAAGTGGCTGGTACACTGAAACTGGACCAGGCTCTTTATCGTGAAATGGAAGCGTTCTCCAAGTTCGGTGGTGATCTCGATGCGGCTACTAAAAACGTAATCGATAAAGGTGCACGTAACGTGGAGATCCTGAAACAACCTCAGTACACTCCTTTTGCTGTAGAAAAACAGGTAGCCATTATTTACCTGGGTACAAATGGTCTGATCCGCGAAGTAGCGGTGAAAAGAGTAAAAGAGTTTGAAGAACACTTCCTGATGGAAATGGAAAACAAACTGCCGGATGTGCTGGCACAGTTCAAAAAAGGAAATCTTCCTGAAGATGGAGTAAAGAAAATGGTGGAACTGGCGCAGAGCCTGATCCCTCAGTACAAAGCATAAGAAGTAAGTTTTCTGAAAATATAAAATGGCCCTCGAAAAGAGGGCCATTTTGTTTGAAGACTCCGAAGGATATATGATCCCACTAAGGCACGAAGACCACAAAGTTTATTACTCTCTTTGTGGTCTTCGTGTCTTGGTGGGATACATCCGTGGGGCTAAAAATTTTCTGATTTTAATTTGGTTTATAAAATAAACAAGTTTATGTTTGTGTCGAAATATCACCGAAACATGAAATATCTGCTTTTTCTTTCCTTTTTGATTGCGGGCCTGGGCCTAACTAAATCAACTGATGCCCAATCTGTTATAAAAGGAAGAGTGACCGATAACAAATCCAAACCGCTGTTTGGCGTCAATATCACCCTGAAGGATACGTACGATGGGGCTACTACAGACAGCTCCGGCCGGTTCTCTTTTACCACCACGGAAAAGGGGCAGCAATTGCTGGTGGCAAGCTCTTCCGGTCTGAAACCTTTTGAGCAGCCTCTTACCCTGGTCAAAGATTCTTCTTATAATTTTACCATCCAGTTGAAGGAAGAGATCACTGAGCTGAGCGCAGTGGTTATTTCTGCCGGCACTTTTGAAGCAGGCGATAAAAAAAGAACAACTGTATTAACCCCTATTGATGTGGCCACCACAGCAGGTGCCAATGCTGATGTGACTGCTGCACTGAAAACATTGCCCGGCACACAACAGGTAGGCGAGAGCGAAGGTCTGTTTGTACGCGGTGGTACTGCTTCCGAAACAAAAACTTTTATTGATGGAACGCTGGTAAATAATTTCTTTTACAGCAGTGTTCCGAATATCGCGCAACGCAGCCGCTTTTCACCTTTTATTTTTAAAGGAACCGTATTCAGCACTGGTGGTTATTCTGCCCTGTATGGCCAGGCCTTGTCTTCTGCACTCATTCTTGAATCAATTGATCTGCCTGAGCAAAGTGCAGGTAGCCTTGGTATATCTGTGATCGGTGTGAGTGGCGGCGTGCAGAAACTGACCAAAAACAAAAGAGCATCCTGGGGTTTCAATTATGATTATACCAATCTCTGGCCGGCTTTTAAAGTGATCAAACAACGCCAGGATTATACTACTGTTCCCGAATATCATACAGGAGATGCAAACTTCAGGATCAAAACTTCCAATACCGGCATGTTGAAATATTACGGTTATTTCAGCCACAACAGGCTGGGCTTCCGGGAAAACAGTATTGACTCTATAGGATATAAAGACGCATTCAGGTTAAAGAACCTCAATATGTATCACAATCTTTCCTGGAAAGAAGGTTTAGGTAATGGCTGGAAAATGAATCTTGGCGTATCCTATGCTTATAATAAGGATAATATCAACGGTGGTATGCAGGATATGAATAAACAGGAAGTTGTATTGGCCGGACTAGAATGGAAAGATTTCGGATTAATATCCAAAGGAAATTATTTCAATGCCAAAGCTGTATTTGAAAAAAGGCTTGCTGGCATCAGTGCTCTTCGTTTCGGCGGTGAGTATAACTATAACCAGGACAATCCCAATTACACTGATCACAGCAACCAGTCGTATGATTTCACTATCAAGGAACAGCTGAAATCCGTGTTTGCAGAAACAGATGTCTATATCACTAATTCCCTGGCAGCTAAACTGGGCGGGCGTTTTGAGCACTCGAGTCTTTTTGATCGCTCCAACATTGCCCCACGCGCCTCGCTGGCCTATAAAACAGGAAAAGAAAGCCAGGCATCTTTAGCGTATGGTATATTCTATCAGAACCCTGAAACAAAATACCTGCGTGCTGTCGGTAATCTCGATTTTGCAAAAGCTACCCATTATGTAGCGCAATACCAGAAAGTGAACAAGAACATCACAGCACGGGTAGAGATATTCTATAAAAAATACCAGGACCTGATCAAGACAGATCCGCAGGATAATACTAATACACAGATAGCATCCAACAACAATGGCTATGGTGATGCAAAAGGAATAGAAATATTCTGGAGGGATAAAAAAACCATTAAGAACTTCGATTACTGGGTCTCTTATTCATACCTTGATACCAAACGTGATTTCCTGAACTACCCTATTGCCATGCAACCCAGTTTTGCCGCAAAACATACAGCATCGCTGGTAATGAAAAAATTTGTTACTGCCTGGAAGACCGGTTTTAATATGACCTATACTTATTCCAGCGGACGTCCTTACTACAATATTTATAATGACAACGGTGTAAACAAATTCAGCGACCTGGGGAAAACGGATGATTATCATAATGTGAGCTTCAGCCTGAACTATCTCCCCAAATTATTCAATAAAGATGCAGGAGCCAGCAAGTTTACTGTTCTTGTATTATCAGTAAATAATATCTTCGGTATCAAACAAAGCTATGGATATAAGTATTCTTATAATGGGGCGAGAAAAGAACTGATCGTTCCGCCATCAAGATCATTTGTATACATTGGGCTGTTCATCAATTTTGGAGTGGACAATACAGAAAACGTAATCAATAACAACCTTTAACCATATCGATCTTATTTTAATTAACCTTTATAAAAAACCACAACATGAAAAGAATAATGTTATCACTCGCTATCGCAGTAGTTTGCCTGGCAGCAAATGCACAAAGTGAAAGATATAAAGCCGCAATGGAAAAGCTGGTGCCTGCCATTGACACTACCAGGTCAATAGCCGGTCTTACTGAACTGGCCAATTCTTTCCAACGCATTGCTGAAGCTGAAAAAACACAATGGTTGCCTTATTATTATGCAGCGCTGGCAAACGTGAATAGCGCGAATGTATTATTCACTACAGGTCAAACTGAGCAGATAGATCCATTGACAGACAAAGCCGCTCCATTGCTGGCAAAAGCAGAAGAGCTGCAAAAAGATAATTCGGAGATATTCTGCCTGAAAAAAATGCTGAACACTGCTAAAATGATGGCTGATCCGCAAAACCGTTATATGACGTATGGCCCAGTAGCAGCAGAAGCATTGGCAAAAGCAAAACAACTGAACCCGGAAAATCCACGTGTATATTTACTGGAAGGCCAGGACCTGTTTTTCACTCCTGAGCAATTCGGTGGCGATAAACAAGAGGCTAAGAAAAGATTTGAAGAATCATTGAAAAAGTTTGAAAGCTATAAGCCTGAAGACAGCATTTCACCTAATTGGGGAAAAGGACAGGCTGGATATTTTCTGTCGCAGATTAAATAATATATGGGAGGCTGTTAACAACTGAACATTGAGTATTGAACATTGAGTATTGAATATTATTTGTGTCTCATTCGGATTAAGTATTCAATAATCAATGTTCAATACTTAATTATAAATATTAACCTCCGGAAGCAAATAGCTTAGATATGGAAGAAAGAAATATTTCCGAACAGGAAAGCCTGCAGCTGATCCAGGAAATGATTGGCAAGGCGAAAAGCCATTACCACGAAAGTGGCGCCAACGCTATATTGTGGGGAGCTGTTATTGGCACTTGCGGCCTTATCAGCTTTGCCGAACAGCAATGGAATTTTTCAATTGGTTTTGATGTATGGCTTTTGACATTGATTGCCATTATCCCGGGTGTTTGGCTTAATATCCGTTCGTCAAGGAAAAGGATCGTAAAAACCCATACAGAAGCAGCAATAGATATTGTTTGGAGCGTATTTGGAATAAGCATTATATGCCTGGTGTTGTATGGAAACATTGTACCTTCGGTAGTTGAGCGGTTCTTTGCCAGCGGGAATATTGAATTGCTATCGCATAATACGCTCACAGGAGAAACAAAGAAATATTCGCCCACTACGCTTAGCCTGAGTTCTGTTTTCCTGATCCTCTATGCTTTTCCTACAATAGCCACCGGATGGATCAGTAAATTTAAACCGATGATAATCGGAGCCATTGTATGCTATTGTTTCTTTATTATTTCTCTTTTTACCCCTTTTAAATATGATATGTTATTAAGCGGGTTAGCCGGTATTGGCAACTGGCTTATTCCGGGATTATTATTGAACGCGAGGTACCGGAAAGCAAAATCAGCACATGTTTAAAGATCTTGATCCCATATTGCATTCACAGTTACGGCTTGCTGTAGTATCGCTGCTCATCAGCGTGAAGGAAGCGGAATTCACTTTTCTGAAGGAGAAGACCAACTCAACTGCAGGCAATCTCAGCGTGCAGATACAGAAACTGAAAGATGCAGGCTATATTGATGTGTTGAAGCAATTCAAGAACAACTATCCTCAAACAATTTGTAAAATAACTCCGCAGGGTGTTGCAGCGTTTGAAGAATATGTAAAGAACCTGCAGGTGTATTTAGGTACTAAATAAGCGAAAGACAAAAATAAAAAAATGCAGCCCTCTGGAAAAAGGGCCGCTTCTATTGGAAACTCTAAGTGTATACTTGTGAACTAAGGTTGTTAATCCGTCAGAATCTTCTTTAAGGTCTTGCAGGCACTAATATCAATGAAGGGGTGTTTTGTTTGGGGACCAGTAATCTGTTCAACGCATTCTTCAGCTTCTTCACCAATTGCTTGGTTTTGTTTTTAGGGGTAGGCATTATGGTTGATTTAGATGTACGGAAACTTATTTACCTGTGAACGACAGTTGAGTATCCTGTCTGACCATTCTTGTGGATGATCCTGATCCGGTAGATAGTATTGGCAGTAACTTCTTTATCGCGGTAAGCATATTCAGCAGTGCCAGTTTCTTCTGTGGTGAATATGATAGCGATCGTTTTGAATTCTTTTCCATTCACACTTCTTTCCAGTTCAAGCTGGCCGGTCATTTCATTATTGTTGACCGACCAGGTCAGTTGTGTACGCTTATCCGTGGAAGTGCATTGAAAACCTGTGACAGATGCCTTTGGCGCTGTGGAAGAGGTGGTAGAATCAGTGGCTGTAAAAGGGCTGCCGGGGTAAGCGATAGCGATGGTGGCATTCAGCAGTAAGGCTATTATAAAGCCGTAAAAATTTGTTTTCATTTCCTGGGATTTGATGGTGACTCAATGGCCCACAGGAATATCGGATAAGCGAATTAAAGTTTACGGAGAGGAAAGTTTGGTGGAAATCCCTGTACCAGTTCTACTCGTATTTTTCCGTAGTAAAATGTGGTTTTCCGTAACCGGAAACAAACGTAGTAACTCGTTCGAGTATTTGCAAGTGTTTACACGAAATTTTTTTAGAAAAATTTCAAGTGATTGATTTCTAATAGAAAAAATTCTCTTCCCGCTGTCACACCGGCCCAGGTTTAGGAAAATCATCAACAATAGTACACAAAGAGCCGGGGTCCCCGCAACGTTGAGGAGACCCCGGCTCTTATATTCTTTAAACCAGACTATTTGCTATACTAATGCCGGGGTGACAGCGGGAAGAGAACTATCGAGCCCAGGAACCTTACTCCCTGATCTCTTCGTCTTCCATTCTCGCAAACACTTCCGGATTGATCTTTTTCAGAGGGTTGCTCCTATTTGTATCATAAGCTGCCCTTTGCTGAATAATGTCTATGCATTCAAAAATAGAAGTGAGAAAAGACGAAGCATCGGCTTTATCCTTACCAGCAATATCAAAAGCCACTCCATGATCAGGAGAAGTTCTTACTACCGGCAATCCTGCTGTATAATTTACGCCTTCGCCTGAAGCCAGTGCTTTGAATGGGATCAAACCCTGATCATGGTACATAGCCAGCACTGCATCAAATTTCTCATATTGCCTTCTGGCAAAAAATGCATCTGCGCTGAATGGTCCCACCACCAGCATATTATTGTTCTTGGCTTCTTTAATAGCCGGTTTGATAATCGTTTC
>CBHEUU010000274.1:0-6619 GCA_965990355.1 uncultured Chitinophagaceae bacterium | reverse complement strand
CTTCTACAGCCTCATGCTGCTGATCCTTAACCACTAGAGCATCACTGGGAATTAAAGCAACATTCACTGATGCGCTTTTATTCACATCATAAGTAGTCATTGTGCTCGTATGCGCTTTAAGGTCTATGACCTGCTTATATATTTGGTTTGCACCGAGCGGTTTTAAATACTTTGAAAACCGAAAAGTAGTCGGTCTTTGCCCATCATCAGTACAGACGGCAACCCATTCCTCAAGCCCATCCATATCAATACACATGACGGGTTTATTCCCGGCAAATTGATATGGTGTATACCACGGATAAGATTTCGTTAATGGATCTACTGATAAAAATCGCCCTAACCTTGGATTATAGATTCTGAACCCATAGTCATATTGATTCCCTTCACCGGAGATTTCGTTGTCCATCTCCTTTCCATTGAACCCATACCTATATCCCCCAGCCTGCCAATTCCTACCCACCATCCCCATCCCAAACGGCGCATAATCACTCGCACTCTTCACATCCGCCTTATACGTATACACATACTGTGACGCACTGCATGGACACAACTGTGGCTGACCCATTCCATCCGTCCCACATGGCACACCCTGATCAGGATCCGGGCAATACGCTATTTTCTTATCCGTAATCGTCACCAGCACATTCCCTAAATGATTACTCAACTCAAAGAGCTTCTCGCCCCGCGTCTGCGTCCGCAACTTCGCTATCACGCCGGAGGTGCCTAAAGATACATCAACCGTGGGTGTTGTCAAAGATGTTACCAACCCCAGCCTACTACTGCCATACAGATGCGATTCTTTTGGCTCCAGGGCGGTCGTTGCTGGCTTTTCATATACACTCATTACATTACCGCTCGCATCACGCACGTATATCGTGCTCAGATTGGTGGACCATGATCTTTTGCTGATGCGGTTACCTGCTGCATCATACGTATATGTGATCGTATTACCCACCTTTTCGATGCTCGCAATCTTGCCATACACAGTCCAGGTAATATTTGTAATACCTTCTGCATCGTCCTTTTTCAGGTTGCCGATCTTATCATATGTATAGTTATCTGCGGCCTGCGTTTCCAGATCCTCTGTATAGGTCGAATTAGTTACTGAATCATATACATGGTTCAGCCTGTTGGTATTGGCATCATAATAATATTTTAACTGATCCATCTCTGTGGCTTTGCCGGCTTCCGGTGCACCTTTGCGATGGTAAGAGAGGATATTGCCATTAGGATCGTATACCACCGATTCATTGTAATCATTGATCGAGACTGGCGTCCAGACATTATTGTTCAACCCTTTGAAAGTCTCCAGGTATTTAAGTCTGTTCAACTGATCATACTGGTATTTATAAAACAGTGGTGCCGCATTCGTTCCCGCGCCGCCCTTTTGTAAGGCTGCTATGTTCACACTCATTGCTGCAATATTGCCATTGAACAATGATTGCATACCCGCTGATGTACCGGGACGGGGAAAGGCATTCCTTGTAGCATCTACCGGTTTATAATCGTACTGGTTGTTACCATCGTCATAATAATGCAAACCAAATCCATACACATCCCGCGCCACCATACTATTCAACCCGGAAGCATCGCCATCCCGGCCCATATCATACGGGGCATTGCCGACAGTAGTGCTGTTCACCCCCTTCAACCAACCTTGCAAAGTATAGGCATAGTCCACTCCCTGCACCTGTTGCTCGCCCAGGACCGTTCTGGCCAACGGACCATGCCGGTAATAGGTATAGGCAGCTTCACGTTCCCATAAGATCTTATCACGGCTGGAAAGGACTGTTGTCAATCGGTTTTCTGCATCGTATTCATAACGATGGAAATACCGGTCGTTAAATTCTACTGTCCCGATCAATGGCAGATACCAATCCGGCTGATAATCCACGCTGTTTACTTTACCACTGATAAGATCATAGTCATAGGCAATCATCTTAAAGCGATCATCGCGCATTTCCAATAATCCTTTGTAATCCTGCAACAGCGTATCCACATTACCATGTATGTCATAAGTATAAAAAGTACCACTGTAATGGAAATCGTCGGTAGACAGATTTTTGGTTGTAGTAAAGCTAACCCTGTTGCGCAGGTTCCGCTGTTTCATTCTCCCGGTGAGGATTGTTTCAGGATCCGATACATCCGTACCATAAGCCCTGTCATATATAGTCAATGTTAATTGTTCACGGGCCGATCCGTTCATGATCCAGCTATTCAGTGCTACAGGATCCTGGCTGACGGTTTGGTCCATTGTTGCTGTAGTAGGTTTTTGCCCTACTTCAATAATGCGTCCCAGCGCGTCATAACGCGTGTAACTGAACTTACCATCCTGCGCTTGTTGTGCATTCTGGCTCACTACCAGGCGGCCGAGTTTATCATACCAGAATTTCGATTCACCTCCGTCGGGCGACAACTGGACAATCACCTGACCAAGGCTGTTATAACGGTATTGCGTCACCAGTTCATGTGGCGGTTGAACTGTTTCACCACTAGCCCGTGCATTCTTTACACTATTTGTATACGTAGTTGAGAAGTTGGGGTGTACACCTCTAGGTGGCACGGTTTTCACCAGGCTGCCGGCCATGTCATAGTAATATAGCGTGTAATGATATTCGGGATTTGTGTATTGAACAGTAAAAGAATCCTTTGCATCCAGGCATTTGGCGCGGTAGCGTTGTTCAAAGTCTGCCAAAAGCGTTTCGACACGTTGCTGATAGATTTGTATAGCCAGGGCTTCAGCCATTACATAAACCCGTTGACAAACAGGTGGAGTAAATAACCCGGAAGTATCCCCAATTGAGCGCGGCCGGGGACAAATCACCACTGGGCCAATACCAGAATTTTTGACTATACGGGCAGTAAATGCATCTCCTACACCACTTTGAAATCCGACCTGGAACTCAATCAAGCTGGCAGCAACATATTCAGCAGGTGTGTTACCCGTGCGATTGTTAATGATAAGCTGTGCAGGATGTGTTCCAGGACCTGCGGTATTATCTTCCAACGTCAGCAAATCGCAACCCACCGCTGCTGCTGCGCTCAGGTATTCACTCCAGGTATAGTTGTTCCCCGTGCGGGAATTAAGGAAGTTGGCAAGCAGTTCGTTGCGGCGAAGGCTTGAATCACCTAAGGAAGAACCGAACTGAGGCGCGGTATTATAAGGTGATGGAAACTCACTCTTAAACTCGAGGATGAGTTGACTCAAATCACCGCAGGTAAGACAACTGACGCCGCATTCTTGTAAAAACGATGGCATGGTGAAGCTTACCGGAACGGGGCGTGGGCCTGTTTCACAAGCATCATGAAAAGCACCGTACATCTCGTATGTCAATGTATCCTTATTAATACTTTTCAGATACTCATTAAAAAGCTCCAGTTTAGGCCAGGGGGAGATAAAGCCACCTTGCGTTTTATACGAACTCAACAGATTACACTTGCAATCATCAATAACAGATGTACCATTGATCAATGTTGCTCCTGCGCCATATGGCCCAGGAAAATCTATTATATAAGTATTACAAACATCTGACAACGGAATATTATTGGCTTGCAGCACCGAATTGATCACTTCTGCAAAACTTCTGGGTGATCCGTCTTCTGGCGTTCCCGGCGCAACGGTTGAAGATCCATAAGGGTTGCTTATGTCGGTTCCTTTCTGGCAAACATCTTCAATTCCTTCCAGGATTGTATTTACAAGATCCGGACGCGCTGACAATTGCGGACAGGCTTCCAGTATTTTTTTCCAGTTGCTCATGTAGGCACTGCAACTTGATTGTATATACTGTTGAATACTGTCTTGCGGAATCGTTGGAGGCAGATTAGGTGGCGTTCCGCCTGGTGAACCAGGAATCCAGTTCAATCCGTTTTGCGCAGCAAGTTGACTGTTAGTTAAGAAACGTATGCGATAACCTGCTGTCGTCAACGCCGCTTCGTCTGCCACTGGTCGTTCACTTGCGATAAGGGCATTCGCCTGCTGTTCGCGCAGTGAGGAATAAAGATTGCGGAAGTTGATCCAAAGCTGATCTTTTTCACTGGCATCTATATCTGTATACGGTGGAATTTTGGGAGCATTAGCATAACAAGCGTCACGGGTAGCTGCATCCTGGATCGACTGGCATTTCAGGTCACCCCTTGCAATTTGCCAAAGTGATAGGTTATTGGCATAATTAGTCCCAACCCATCCTTCCATTGTTGTTTTAAGAGAAGTAGTATTCGGTACAGTATACAACAGATCGTTGGCTGGTGCATTGATATATCCATTGGTGCTTGCAATATCGTAAGTAGTAGTGTTGTTGAATGAATTTATCCAATTATAAGCGTTTTTCAGCACTGTTTCCGAATAAACAAGACGGTCATATTCCGGGTGATAAGGTAACAGGGAATTTGTCCAGCTTGAAGTGAACAGGTCCACAAATTCTTCTCCGCTTGTTGCCTCCAATTTAAAATAGGGATCCAGAGGAATTGGATGAATAGACAGATCTATCTTACCGGTAGGGTCATAATAATAACCAGGGCTTTTATCACTGGCAAGCGGAGCTTGATAAGCAGGTTTAGTACGCGAAGTGTTTTGTGTAGAAAAAACATCGTACTTGTCGTGCATGCTATTCCCTGTAGCACTGACGGGCAGCATTGCATATTGACCGCCGGGTGTCATATCTGCCAGCATTATCAACCGCTTGGATGCCGCTGTTTGCGAACCTGGCTCACAAAGGAGCCGGCAATTTTCCAGTGCATCGTTAAAAGCGGCCCTCATTTCTTTCTCCAGCGCATCGGTTACAATTCCCTGGTAACCGATAGAGCTAAGATAAGCCGGCTTGAAATCAGTATCATAATCACCAACCTCATCCTGACATTCCTGGCAGGTAGTAGCGGCGGCAGTAGCAGTATCGCCGCAATCAGACACCTGCAGCATGGCATTATATACCGAATCAATCAGCTGCTGCTCTGTTTTGCAGATACGTTGTTGCAACCAAAGATCTTTATAGCGCTGGAGCGACACTTCACTAACGGTAAGTGTTTTGCGTATACTATATGAACCTTCTTCCAACTGCAGCGGGAACGTGATGATATTTGATACAGTTGAAGAACCCTGTTCTTTAAAACCGGGCACACCTGTAGAGCAATCACTATCCGGTGAAACACTGACATTGGAATACCGTTTAATGACCGGATCATATTTTCCAGACTCTTCGGTGATAGCTATTTCAAGGTCATACAGGCAATCATGACAAATAGTAGCCGGAGCAGTGCCTTCGCAAGCAGCAGACTGCAGCCTTTCAGGATTCAACTCATAGCGAAAACTATAAGTTTTTCGCATCGGTACCAGCAGGCTATTGATAGATTCAAGACTATTGTTCTTTACAATATTGGAATTCCGGTCCAGCAAATTCCTGGTCATCAATGTGCCGTTCTGATTAGGGTACATATCCTGGTTGGCATAATCCAGCTTTATGAGATTCGGCAGGGGTTCACCAGCTAACGCAGTAGCAACGGTACGGCCATGCATATCCACATAACTAACACTCATCTGCCCATTCGCATCCTTCACCATGTTCTTGAAATAATGCGTTTTGGTACCTGCATCAGTACCAAACAAGCCATCGAGTTCTTCCTGGGCAGCGGAACCATAATAATATTTCGTTTCATGGTCACTGCCAGTCTTGAATGCTGTACCCACACCGCTTTGGGAAAGAACACGACCCGTTGCGTCCGGTGTATAACGTGTAAGAGTATAAGGATATCCTTCTGCATCCGGAATAAACTTATTGATACCAGTTGCTGCAAGTGTGTTATTGGCGCTATAATAGTTTGCAGCGCCTTTTCCATTGGTGGAAACCATAGGCAGCGGCACCGGGTCGAGGTCAAAAAAATCAGCAGGGTCATCATTTTGCCCCTGTGTATTAAACATGTTCAGGTTTGCATTGTATGCCAGCGTAGAAGAAATACCAGGCGTGGGCAGCACTTGAATTGCGGGCCGGCCCTGGCCATCATACATAGTCTCGGCTATGACCGCCTCATTGTTCACATTATCTTTTGTCACCGTTTGACGGCTTCTGAGTGAACCATCAAAATACTCGATCACGGATTTACGCTTTCCCTCTTCTGCAAAACTGGTACGAACCTGCCAGTTGCGTATGGCATCATGACCAGAATAAGAATAATTCTGTACAGGAGACCATTCTCCATCAACCCTTCCCGTAAGTGCAATATTAGATGCCCTGATACGACAATATAAATGGCCATTCCCATCATAAAGCAAAGGAATATTATAACTGGTAGCTTTTACAGGCAGGTCTACCCGGGTGGCATTATTACTAAAAAGCAGCTCATAATCCAGTGCGCCATTCCTGTAGTAAAAGGATTCCATTTCCGTTTCAACCCAAGTCCATTCCAGTTGAGCATAGTTATTGCCAGCACCAGACAACCATGACCAGTTCACTTTTAGTTCGCCTGGAAGCTCTTCGTAATTGAAAATTGCAGGTTGCCGCTTCGTCAAATTGGACGACAAAGTGAAATAACGCGTTACCCGCATCTCATTTTCCAAACGAAGAATATCCCGGATATCAAAACTACCGAAGCTTGGTATTGTGCCCACAAAACCTACAATGGTAACACG
>CBHEUU010000273.1:0-6642 GCA_965990355.1 uncultured Chitinophagaceae bacterium | reverse complement strand
TATCCAGGACGAAAACGAAGCTACAGGCTGGAGAATGTTCTTCGGCGGCAGTCCCGCAGCTTCTTCAGATCCGGCAAGTATCCGTTATGAATGGAATGCCAGCACTCCTGCAGACGACTGGTTCTTCCTGCAGGGAATGACCCTGACAGGCGGCAAAACGTATACGCTGAGCTTTAAATACAAAGCATCAGATGGACCTACATGGGTTGAAAACCTGGAAGTGAAATATGGCACTTCGCCTAATGTAGCTGGTATGACAACCGGTACCTTGTTCACCAAGACCGGTATTGAAAGCGATATTGACTCTCCGTTTGAAACGGCTTCTGTAACCTTTACACCGCCATCAACAGGTGTATACTATCTCGGCTTCCATGCATTTTCAGATGCAGACCAGGCATTCCTTTATATAGATGATATCTCAGTGGAATCCTGCGCTACACCTGCGGACCTGAAAGCTTACAGCGCCACATCAACGACAGCGGAAGTTCACTTTACTTCTGCAGGCAGCAATTTTGTGATAGAATACGGGCCTGTTGGATTTGCACCGGGTACAGATGGTTCCGCAGGAACAGGAACAGTTATCACCAGTGCTACTTCTCCTGTAGCTATTACCGGTCTTGATCCCGATACAGAGTATGATATATATGTAAGGCAAAGCTGCGATGGCGGTGCCGAGTTCAGCCTGAATGCGATGACCACTGTTCGCACTTTATGCCCGCCAACCACTGTTCCTTACCTGATGGATTTTGAAAGCGGAACTGCTCCTGAAGGATACCCCACCTGCACAAGCGTATGGGATGTGAATGGAAGCAGCGGACCTGTGTTAAACGGAACAGGTGGTCAATGGGTGATCAGCAATGGTGCAACGCCTGAAGTATATGTTTCACCAACCAAAGCACTTCGCTATATCTATGATGCTGTTAATACCAACCGTGGTGCAGATGACTGGTTCTTCCTGCAAGGATTGGATCTGACAGCCGGCATATCATACCGCCTCAAATTTTATTATAAAGGATCAAATGGCCCAACCTGGATAGAAAACCTGGAAGTGATGTATGGTAACTCTGCACAACCTTCTGGCATGACTACCCAGATTTATGAAAACAGTAATATCAGCATGGCCATTGCCGATCCATGGGATTCAGTACGTGTTGATTTCACACCAACATCAACCGGCACATATTATATCGGCTTCCATGCCAAATCAGATCCTGATCAGGCTGTTTTATATCTTGAAGATATAAGTGTGCGGGCAACTCCGGTTGTAGATGCTGGTATACCGGCGATCAAAGAAACATTGCCAACCTGCCCCACACCTAATTTTGTGATGACAGCCAAAGTGGTGAACTATAACCTTACACCGCTCAACCTGGCAACTTACCCGATCACTGTTACGGCCAGCTTCACAGGTGCTGCAGTAACCACGCTCACGGCAAATGTGAACACAGGCATTATTGCTCCTGGCGATACATTGGATGTGCCGCTGCCTGCATTCACCTTCAATGCCGGCCTGCATAATATTTCTATAACAGTCGATAATCCGAGCGATTCTGAAAATGGAAATGATACATACAACACTGCAGTATATGTGAACCCAACACCGGTAGCCGCAGTATTCACGCCGGCCGCTCCGCAAAGCTGTGCGCTGATCAGCACCCAGTTTGCAACGGCGCCACCGGCACCTGTTGAATTGCCGGCAGTTACTTCCGGAGCTATCACCGTTGCAGTACCTGATAACTCTGCTGCAGGCATCACCCATACATTAAGTGTAGCAGGCGTGCCTCCCGGAGCGCAGGTCCTTGATATCAAGGTAACACTCAACATGACGCATACTTATGTCAGCGATATGGTGATCAACCTTAAAGCGCCTAATGGAAAAATCCTGAACCTGTTCAATGAAAAAGGCGGAAGTGGGGACAACCTCGTAAATACCGTGATCAGTTCTGCATCCACTACTGCCATACCTGGTACAGGTGCTCCTTATACCAATACTTACAGACCTGATGGAGCAAATGGTGTAGGCCCAACCGGCTTTGTATCTGACGCAAGCAGCTTTACCGATCTGTATGCGATGGCAAATGGTGACTGGACCCTTGCTCTGAGAGACGTGTTCAATGGAGATCTTGGTGTGCTTACATCCTGGTCAATTACTATCACCTATGGCTTCCCGCATCCGACTGTAACCTGGTCACCGGCAACAGGCTTGTTTACGAATGCAGCAGGAACTATTCCTTATGTAGCTGGCACTAACGCTTACTCCGTATATGCTAACCCTGCATCAGAAACAACGTACACCGTTACTTCTACTGCAGCTGGTTGTACTAATAGCAGCACCGTTACAGTGAAACCACTGGCAGTAATTGCCAACTGGCCAACCAAGATCTGTATCAGTGATGAAGTGGTGGCGCTCTCTGCTACGCCTGCAGGCGGCACGTGGAGTGGTATCGGCGTATCAGGTAATAATTTCATCCCGGCAGCTACAGCAGTTGGTTCTTATCCGCTGACTTACCGCTACACAAATGCCGGCGGTTGTACTGCCTCCACTACTGTTACTGCTAAAGTGGAAGATTGTCCTGAAAGGATAAGACTGCTGCGTGATGATGCAGTGATCCTTTACCCGAATCCAAACAATGGACAGTTTAATATTAGGATCAACAGCGTGCTGTATAATAACCTGATCATGCGTGTATACACCAATTCAGGTTTACTGGTGCATAACCGCAAACTGACCGGCCTTGCTTATGGAAGGGTGGTGCCGATTGATCTCACCTACCTGCCCGGTGGTTCTTATATGGTACAGTTCTATTATGAAGGTGGTGTGAGAACATCTGATAAAACCTTCCCGGTTATTATAGGACGATAAACAAATAACATATTCAATTCTTTAATGCATCCGCCGTTAGGCGGATGCTTTTTTTATAGCAAGAACTGTTTTGAGTATTTTTGGATATGCCAATAAGTTTTAAAGAAGCGGTGAGATCCCTGCAGTTTGCACCTGTTATTCCCTTTGATCCGGGAACAGATAAATTGTTGCTGCTTGATTTTACAGAGGAGAATAAAGATCTTACAGAAGAGATCCTGAAAGACACCACGAAATTTTCTGCGTATATAAACGGTTTGCTTATTAATGCAGGTGCACGGTATGGCATTGGAGGATATAATGAACACCGGACAGTATACAGCCGCAGTAAAGTGTTTGATGCGCCCGTACCCGGAGAAGAACCACGCCGGTTGCATCTCGGAACAGATATATGGGGCAAGCCTTATACAGCTGTGATGGCTCCGTGGGATGGCATTGTCCATAGCTTCGCGTTCAATAACCAGTTTGGTGATTATGGAGCTACTATCATTTTATCACACCAGGTAAACGGCTATACTTTTTATTCGCTTTACGGGCATTTAAGTCTTAACTCGCTTAAGAATTTGTATGAAGGGCAGAACATCCGTAAAGGACAGGTATTTGCAGAATTCGGTATTCCTTATGAAAACGGGCATTGGCCACCACATCTGCATTTTCAGATTATACTGGATATGAAAGGTTGGAAAGGGGATTATCCAGGCGTTTGTAAATATTCAGAGAAAGAGGATTGGCTGAAGAATTCACCTGATCCTGATACACTGCTGCAATTGAACAAATATGTTAGTTGACCGGCATTGCCGGCCAACTAACAATAAAGTATCAGCTTGCATTGTATACAGCAGCAAACTCAGCCGCAAAATCATCGAGTTTTACTTTTCCCAGTTTTACAGGTTGCCTCCAGTACTCTTCAAACATTTTACCTGAATCCATAGCCTGTCCCATTTCTACATAATTTTCAGAAACAGTCTGGGATAAACCGGCTTGCAGCATTCCTGCTAATGCCTGCTCATCGGTGAATTTGACCCACTGCAGGTCTGGTTTGCCAATGGCCTTGCCCAATGAAGCCGCAATTTGATCAGTACCTGTTTCATCACTGGCAATATACCGGTGAGATACACCTTTGAAGTCGAGGTTCAGTAAAGCATCCGCAGCTACTGTTGCAATGTCTGAGGGATTTGCAATAGGGAATTTTCCATTCGCAATACTGAAATTGCTGCCGATAATGCCGGCATGTTTGATCAACCCGATATTGGCCAGGAGATTCTGATAAAAATACGAAGGCCTGAGATGAAAAATATTCACATCGTTTAAAGCATTCAAGGATTGCTCTACTCTGTGAATGGCGGATACAGGGCCGCAACCAGTTGGCATATGTGCACCAGTACTGCTCAGGTTTACTACATATTTTACACCCGATGCTTTAATGGCTTCAGCATAGTTCTTTCCGATCTCTTCTATAAAACCTTTCATGTCAGGTACACCAAAATTGGGCGGCACCATACTGTATATGGCATCAGCACCAGTGAAAAGTTTTTTCAGAAAGGACACGTCTTCCACAGAACCAACAGCAGCTTTGGCGCCTTTGTCTACAAGCGGTTGAAGATTCTTTTCCTGCCGTCCTGCAACAGTAACAGTATGACCGGCCTTGAGGAGGTGTTGAGTGAGCGCATGGGAAATATGTCCCGCAGCTCCAGTGATTACATAATTCATAATTATAGTCGGTTTAGATATTTGTATATACAAATAATAAGACAAAAAAATTTAACTCGGTAATTTATCAGCCAGTTTATTGATCATATTTACCATCCTGGCGCTTTCTTCTTTACCAAGGATGGAGCCATAAGCTTCATTGAATTCCTGCACGCAGGCCAGTAAGTCAGGCGCAATGCTTTTACCCTTTGGTGTCGGATAAATATTGGTGATCTTGCCTTCCGTAGTGCGCACCAGCAATTTTTTTTCTTCCAGTTTTTCGAGCAAACGGGTGATGGTGCTGGGTGTAAGCAGTAATTGTTTTACGATGGTGGAAGGTTGTATCCCCGGGTCATCTATCACCAGCATCAACAGGTAGGCATGACTTGGCGACATGTCCACTTTCTTCCAGATACTGGAAGCCAGCTTCTCTACCTTACGGGCAAATGAAGTGCTCGAAAAATAAAGACAATCACGGTATCTGCTGTCGGTCGCTTTCATGAAGGACAAAGATAAGGGATTTATATTTGTATATGCAAATATAATAAGAAAAATTTTAGCCCCGTCCGCTGGCTATACCTAAATTTACACCATGGCCAATCCAAATTTGAATTCAGACAAAGGACTGCTCAGTGCGGCGGATAAGGAATTTGAAAACAATATCCGGCCTTCGCAGTTGAGTGATTTTGCCGGGCAATCACAAGTGATCGAGAACCTGCGGATCTTTATCAAAGCAGCTAAAATAAGAGGGGAAGCCCTGGACCATATTTTATTCCATGGTCCTCCGGGTTTGGGGAAAACCACCCTGTCGCGGATCGTGGCGCACGAAATGGGCGTGAACATCAAAGAAACATCAGGACCGGTAATTGAAAAACCAGGTGACCTGGCCGGACTGCTCACCAATCTTGAATCGCATGATGTTTTATTTATCGACGAGATACATCGCTTAAGTACCGTAGTGGAAGAATACCTGTATGCTGCGATGGAAGATTACCGGATTGATATTATGATTGATACCGGCCCCAATGCCCGCAGCATACAACTAAGCCTCAATCCCTTTACACTGATCGGTGCTACTACGCGCAGTGGTTTGCTTACGGCTCCTTTATTATCCCGTTTTGCCATCAAATCACGGCTTGAGTATTATAATGCTGCTACATTGAATAAGATCATTCAACGCTCTGCCGGCATATTGGGTGTAACTATTTCTGAAGAAGCGATCATAGAGATCGGCCGCCGCAGCCGCGCTACCCCAAGAATTGCCAATGGCCTGCTGAGACGGGTAAGGGATTTTGCACAGGTGCTGAATGATGGAGAAATTGATCTTGGCATTACACAGCATGCACTTAAAGCGCTCAATGTAGATGAGCATGGACTGGATGATATGGACAACCGCATTCTGCGCACCATCATCGATAAATTCAAAGGCGGTCCTGTAGGGATCTCCACTATCGCTACTGCAGTGGGTGAAGAAGCCGGTACGATCGAAGAAGTGTATGAACCATTCCTTATCCAGGAAGGTTTTATTCAACGTACACCACGCGGCAGGGAAGTGACCCATAAAGCTTATGAACACCTGGGAAAAGGATATAACCGTGGGAATAATCCTACCCTGCTTTTTCCTTGACATCGTCCGCCGAAGCTTTAGCGAAGGCGGATAAAAGAAAAGAGTTAGCATCTGGCTAACTCTTTTCTTTTATATCCTTTATTCCTTAGCTTACAACAAGCCTGAATCCGTTTCCATGTATGTTCACGATCTCAATCTTCGGATCATCTTTTAAATACTTCCTCAGTTTTGCGATATACACATCCATGCTACGGCCATTGAAATAAGTGTCGCTGCCCCAGATTTTTTTCAGTGCTTGGTCACGCGGCAACAGATCATTCAGATGCTCGGCCAGCATTTTCAGCAATTCATTCTCTTTGGGAGAAAGGGTTTGGGTAACGCCTTTATGGGTCAACTGGCGGAGTTTGGGATTGAAATGATAGCTGGAAAGATCAAACTCTTTGTTCTCTGTATCTTTATTGATCTCAACATTCCTTTTCATGATCGCTTTTATTTTCAGAAATAAAAATTAGCTGTAAAAATGTTT